>JAGBYS010000102.1 GCA_017628675.1 Tidjanibacter sp. | reverse complement strand
CAATGATCACCACCGTTGCAGGTCTGATCGTAGGTCTCCCCGCACACTTCGGCTACAACTATCTGGTGGCTCGCATCGAGAGGCTCATCTTCAAGATGGAGGCCAACTCGATTGCCTTTATGGACATCCTCAACAAACCCGCAGACGCAAATAAAGAGTAACCACCATGGCTATCAAACGCAAATCGAAACTGATAAAAGAGGTGGGCTCGTCGGCACAAACGGACCTTATGTTCCTGCTGCTGATGTTTATGTTGATGGCCACAACGCTCATCAACCCCAATGCTCTGAAACTCACCCTCCCCAAGAGCTCCAACCAGCTCAAGGAGAGGCCCTATACGACCGTGAGCATCGACGCACACCTGCAGTACTACATTGACGGTGTGGCTGTGCCCTTCGAGCAGCTTGAGGGTGCAATCGTTGCCAACCTGGCCGAGAGGGAGGACAAGGTCATCTCGCTCCACTCCGATGAGGGTGTGCCCATCGGCGAGGTGGTAAAGGTTATGAATATTGCAAACCGCAACCAGTATAGACTAATCCTGGCAACCCAACCCGAGTAGTAGACAAAAATCAACTCGTACTAAACCCACAAAGAACACTATGCACAGAGATGAAACAACTGGAAAGATCGTTGGTGTAGTTGGCGTAGCCATCTACACTCTGGCGGTCGTTGCATTAATCGTCTGGGGCAGCTTCACCCTCCAGAGGGGTGAGGTTTTGCAGGGTATGATTGTGGATTTTGGCGTGAGCGAGGATAGCGGCTTCGGCGAGCAAGACCCCAAGGTTGCCGACAATGTCACCTACCAGGAGCCCAATCAGACTCCCGAAGACCAACCCGCACAGACTCAAGACTTTGAGGATGCGCCCGAGCAGGAAGAGGCCAACCAGGAGAGCGACATTACCGCTATCCAGAAGGAGCAGAAGCCCGTTGAAAAAGAGCCCGCCGAGGTGAAGGATAAACCGATGGTCAATCAGCTCGCACTCTTCCCCGGTGGTAGCGTGGAGAGCGAGAGCAGCAGCGAAGGCGAGGTGGAAAATACGACCGGCAATCAGGGCTACGAGGGCGGAGCAGAGTCCTCGGAGCACCTCGGCACAGGCAACATCGACGGCTTTGTGCCCGACTGGAGCCTCACCGGACGCAAACTCATAAACAAACTAAAACTCCCCACATACAAGGGTAAGGAGAGTGGCATTGTGGTGATTGACATCTGCGTCAATGCCGAGGGCTTTGTGACCAGCACCGAGTTCAGGGCCAATGGCTCCACTGTGGGTCCCTCGTCGCCACTTGTGACCGAGGCCAAGAAGTCGGCCAAGACGGCACGATTCAACACCTCGGAGCAGGATTTCACCTACGGCACCATCACCTTCAAGTTCGTACTCAACCACTAATCACCCACCCCTCAAAGACCAGATGAAAAGAGTTTTGCTTATAACCTCGATGCTGCTCCTGTTGCTTACTGAGGGTCTAATGGCCCAGAGCGACAAGAGTTCGGGGCTGACGGCCATAGGCTTCAAGGAGCTAAGTCACGACTTTGGCACAATGGAGCAGGGATCTGAAAAGGTAAGTTATGAGTTCGAGTTTACGAATGAGGGCGCAGGGCCACTAATCATCACTCGCACCGAGAACTCCTGTCGCTGCATAAGTGTCGCAGCACCCAAAAGACCCATAAAACCCAACGGCACAGGGGTGATAACCATCACCTTCGACCCCAAGGATAAGGGTGTCTTCAATAAGGCGATAGAGATCTATGCCAACATACCCGGAAGACGAATAACACTCCTTGTTACGGGAGAGGTAAAATAGAGAGAAAAAGAGAGAGCGGGCGGTATCCAATGGGCGATACCGCCCGCTTT
>JAGBYS010000101.1 GCA_017628675.1 Tidjanibacter sp. | reverse complement strand
TCTTGGGCACATAGCCCCAGATGGTGGCCAGGAAGTTGGTGGTGATGTTGGAGATGATGTAGTACCAACCCAAGTAGTCCGTGAAGAACCACATAGAGAGGAGATTCATAAGAATTGCAAAGACGGTGATGAGCGTGAAGGCGACAAACTCCTTACCCTTGGAGGCAATCTTGCGCTCGGTGAAAATCCAGGTGACGGAGAAGATGTAGGAGCTAATCACAATGGAGGCGTAGCCCACAATGCTGGAGAGCAAATAGTGGACACCGAGCACATCGGTCATTATCCATATAATCAACAAGTTGATAAGATAGGATATAGTACTACCCATGCCGTAGCGCCAAATGGTGGCAAGCTCCTTGCGGGTCTTTTGTTTTGCTTTCTCTCTCATTTTTAGGTGCCGATTTGCGCAAAGTTACGGTTTTTTTTGTATTTTTCGAGAAATTAGCGACCATATTATGCAAACACGAATAGATAAATGGCTCTGGGCCGTAAGGATTTTCAAGACTCGTAGCGATGCGGCCGAGGCCTGCCGCACCGGCAAGGTGACCATCAATGGCAGCGAGGCCAAACCCTCCAAGGAGGTCAAGGAGGGCGACATTCTGACCGTCAAAAAAGTGCCCGTGATGCGCTTCACATACAAGGTTGTCGGGATCATTGAGCGCCGCCTGCCCGCAAAGGATGTGCCCACCTACTGCATCGATCTGACGCCCGAGGAGGAGATGGCAAAACTCAACCCGCCCAAGGAGATCATCTTTGTGCAGCGCGACAGAGGCACAGGCCGCCCCACAAAAAAAGAGCGCCGCGACCTGGACGCCCTTTGGGACAAATTTTGATTTGAGTTATCAATTGGCAATTATTAGGGAGGGGATAAAATCTCCCTTATTCCTTTTTGTTCCGGCTATTCGAGCGCAGACTCCAGAATTGTGCGCCACTCGTCGGGGAAAGGAATAGCCCTCTGCGAGGCGAAGTCGAAGCATACCACCACGGTGCTACACTCGGCATTGGCCTCTCCGTCGGCCTTGTTGATGAGCCTCTGGCGCACGGTCATACTCTTTGTGCCAATCTTCTCCACCCACGACTCCACCACAATGTCGTCGCCCAGGCGGGTCTGGCGCATCATATCGGTCTTGATGCTCACAAGCACCAGATTCACTCCGCGCCAATCGATCCTGTCGCCAAGCAGCGTGGCGTAGAGCTCCATCTTGCCCAGGTCGAAGTACTCCTGGAGATGGATGTTGTTTATGTGGCCGAGGGTATCAGAGTCGGCAAATCGCTGCTGTATTTTGGTTGTTGTCTTCATTGCGCTTCTATCGTAGGATTTTGAACTCTCCGTCCTCCTTGATCATCATTATCGAGGAGGCCTGTCGTGTGGGATTACCCTCAAACGAGGGGCTCACGACCATATCCACGCCACTCTTAATGCCCTCGACTATGTCGCTGAATTTCATGGGCGTAGGCTCACCCGAGAAGTTTGCCGAGGTGGATACGAGGGGCCTGCGGAGCTTGCCCACCACTCGGCGACAGAAGTCGTGATCGGGCACACGCACCGCCAGCGAGCCCTCCTCGGGTATGAGGTTTTCGGCCACACCCACGGCACCATCGAGGATGAGCGTCAGGGGCTTGTCCGTGAGCTCCATAAGGTCGTAGGCCACCTCGGGCACACGGCGTATGTAGCGCCCCACCTCGGCGGGCTTATCCAGCAGGACAATCATTCCCTTCTTGTTGACCGACCCTTTGAGCTTGTAGATTCGCTCCACAGCCTCCTGATTGGTCGCATCACAGCCAATACCCCAAACCGTATCGGTGGGATAGAGAATTATTCCTCCCCTTCGCAGCACCTCCACCGCCTTGTTCACTTCCTCTTGCATTGTCGTACCTTTATATATAAATATTAATTACCATACCAAAGGTAGAACAAAATTCCGAATATACAAAAGATTGATGTTTTGGATGGCAACCGCCCCACTCCCCAAACAAAGCCCAC
>JAGBYS010000100.1 GCA_017628675.1 Tidjanibacter sp. | reverse complement strand
GACGAGTTGAACATCACATCGGCATTCTCCTGGTAGGGGAAGATGTACTTCTCCTCGCCACGGCGCACACTCTGCCAACGCTTCAGGGTCGACTCGGCCGTAGTGCCACGGTAGGCGTTGTCACGTACCATACGGCGGATGAGTCGGTTGTCGGTGGTGTGGATGCGCGACAGGTCGTCCATCGATATGGAGGTCAGGCAGGAGATGTAGACCTTGAACTTGAGGTGCTCCTCGACGGCAGCCGTGAGCTTGGGGTTGAGGGCGTGAATGCCCTCAACGATGAGTATGGAGCGCTCGTTGAGCTGCAGGGGCTCGTCGTGCCATTGGCGGCGGCCGGTGATGAAGTCATAGCGTGGGATGTCCACCTTCTCGCCCGCAAAGAGCCTGTTGAGGTGGTCGTTGAAGGTGGCGATATCCAGAGCGTCGATGGTCTCAAAGTCGTAGTCGCCATTCTCATCTCGGGGCGTATCCTCACGGTCGAGGAAGTAGTCGTCGAGCGAGATCATCGTGGGCACAAGGCCGAGGATGCGCAGCTGTATGCCGAGTCGCTTGGAGAATGTGGTCTTGCCGCTCGAGGAGGGGCCGCTGACGAGCACCACCTTGGTGCCCTTTTTATCGTGGGCCTCCGCTATGCGGTCCGCAATGGCTGCGAGCTTCTTCTCGTGGAAGGCCTCGGCAATCTTTATGAGGTCGCTGCCGTCGCCCTCGGCAATCTTGCGGTTGAGCTGACCGATGTTCGCCACGCCCATAACATCCACCCATTGGCGATACTCCTGGAACACATCGAACATCTTGTCCTGTGGCACCATAGGCTCAATGGTTGTGGGCTCACGGCGCGAGGGCACGGCGATGTAGATACCATTATAATATACCTTCAGGTCGTAGAGGTGCAGATAGCCTGTCGAGGGTGCGAGTGCGCCGTAGAAGTAGCCCGCCAGGTCGCCCAGCGTGTAGACGGTGATGTAGAGGTGGGGGCGCGAGGAGATGATCTCCACCTTGTCCTCAAAGCCGAGGCTGCGGTAGAGTTCGAGCACCTCATCTTTGGGTAACTTGTGGCGCACGATGGGCATATCGGCCGCAATGATTTCGTCCAGACGCCTCTTGATGGCGGCCACAATCTCGGGTGTGGAGGTCACCCCCTCAATCTCGCAGTAGAAGCCGCGCGATACGGAGTGGGTGATGCGGAAGCGCCCATTGGGGTAGAGATCCCTCACGGCCTTGTGGAGCGCCAGAAAGAGGGTACGCTGATAGACCCTCGAGCCCTCGAAGTGGGTGATGTCGATGAAGCGCACGCTGGCCGGCTCGCCAATCTTGGCGTCCAATTCGCGGATTGTGTTGTTCACATAGGCCGCCAGGAATGGCTGGCCGCTCTTGCTCTTGAGCCCCTCGGCTATGGTGCCGAGCGTTGTGCCCCACTCAACCTCCATTGTGGAGCCGATGTTCTCGCAAACTATTTTTACTTTATCCATATTGTTGCTCATAGTTTTAGGGTGGTACAATAGGTGGTAGCGGTTTTCTTTTTTCAAAGTTACGAAAAACTTTGTACTTTTGTGCGAAAAGTAGAACAAAAAGAGTAGAATAGAGTATGAAAAAAGCCCATTTCAGTATTGTGATACTCCTGGCCACACTCCTTAGCGTGGCTTGCGGCTCGCCCCGCCAGGAGAAAATCATCATCATCTCCACCAGCGATATTCACGCCAAAATCGATATGATGCCCCGCCTGGCAAAGTTTGTCGAGGATGCTCGTGCGCAGGATACTGCCCGTGTGTTCCTCGTGGATGCGGGCGACAGATGGACAGGCAATGCCTATGTGGATATGGCTCCCAATGCCGGTCTGCCCATCATTGAGCTGATGAACCAGATAGGCTACGATGTCGCAACCTTCGGCAACCACGAGTTCGATATGGGCCTCGATACGCTCCAGAGGAGGGTGGAGGATGCCGAGTTCGACCTCGTGTTGGCCAATGTCAATACGGGCACCACGCCCCTCCGCCAGCCCAAGCCCTATGTGATCAAGAGGGCAGGGGGCGCAAAGGTGGGCTTCCTCGGCATTGTGACCAACTATGCCAACGGCCACCCCGATGGCGACGACCCCGTATATGTGGGCACCGAGTTCTTCTCGCCCGAGTGGACCGCCGAGAAGTATGGCAAGAGGCTCCGAGAGAAGTGCGATGTGATGGTTGTCATCTCCCACTGCGGCCTGGATCGCGATACGACCAATGTGGCCTCGGCCTTCCCCTATGCCGACCTGATTATCAGCGGCCACACCCACGAAACCTACTCGGGCACGGCGGCCGATGTGGCTGTGGTGCAGGGTAGCAATAAACTCAAGGCTGTGGGTGTTACCACTCTGACCATCGAGGATGGCGAGATCACCTCCCTCAAGACCCAGTTTGTGGACCTGCCCAAGGAGGAGGACGCCCAGATGAAGGAGGGCCTTGCCGACTACTACAACAACCCCTTCCTCACCGAGCCCATAGGCACCCTCACCGCCACGGCCTCCAAGACCGCTCTGGCACAACTTATGGCCGATGAGGGCCGCCGCATCTCGGGCACCGACCTGGGCTTCTACCACATTGGCGGCACTCGCCTCCACTCGCTCGAGGAGGGTGGTGTTACCCGTGCACACATCTATGAGCTCGAGCCCTTCAAGAGCTACCTCTCCATCACCACTATGACCCTCGATGAGATTGAGCAGATGATTATCAATAAGTTCAACGACACGACTAACTATAAGGAGTCCCACCGCCAGGACCTCATCCCCTCGGGCCTTGAGTACACCATCCTGACGGATGCGAAGGGCGACGCCACGGATGTTATCTTCCGCCCCGAGGTCGAGAAGGAACTCTACACGGTGGCTATCTCGGACTATGTCTATGGCAATAAGGTCTACGCCTATCCTCGCCGCCCCGAGGTCGACCGCACCCCTCTGGTTACCGACTATCTCATTGAGCTTTTCTCGCGTGGCCCTGTCACTCCCGACAATGCCTCGCGCGTGACCATCAAGTAGCGAGCGCATCTCGCGGGTGAATTTTGCACCAACCATCAGATAGCGGGCTCCTCACTTACCTCAAGTAAGCTGCGGGCCCGCTACTTCGTTTGGCACAAAATTAACCTCGCGATATGCACTCGCTCTCGTTTTTGTCTAAAGTCTAAAGTCTATTCCCCTCTAAGTTAGAGGGGGTGCTGCGTAGCAGCGGGGGCGTGTGTCTTTTTGGGGGGGAATGTCTAACGACCCGATGCCCTTATACCATAAGGACTTTATAGGTCTTATAAGTCTTATAAGTCTTATAGGCCCTATAAGTCCTATAAGCCCCATTCTCCTCACCACCTGAGGTATGGATACAAAAAAAGGTCGCATCTCTGCGACCTTGCTCCTCAGCTAGGACTTGAACCTAGGACCCCCTG
>JAGBYS010000099.1 GCA_017628675.1 Tidjanibacter sp. | reverse complement strand
TGGTAGGTATCGTGACCAACCTCCTCCAGGTCGTTGTGTTTACCCGAAACGCGCAGACACTTCTGGGTGTCGGCCGCACGATTATACTTCTTCTCGGCGTTACCCAAGAAGATATCCTTAAATTGGTTCATACCTGCGTTGGTAAACATCAGCGTAGGGTCGTTCTTCACAACCATAGGTGCCGAGGGGACAATGGTGTGTCCTTTGCTCTGGAAAAAGTCGAGGAATTTCTTCCTGATTTCGTTCGAAGTCATCATAATCTATAATCTCTAAAAATAATACTCTCGTTTTTCAAGGTTGCAAAATTACATATTTTACTCTAATTTTGTAACCACAAGAGGACATTATTTATAATAATGAGGCAAAAAGAGTACAATTTCAACCCCGAAACGCTCACCTATGAGCCGGTGGAGCGCCCACGACGCCTGAGAAGGTATCTGGCCGTGAGGCGTTTTTTGCTCTTTTTTCTGACGGCCTCGGTGGTAAATCTCGTCTACTCACTGACCTACTACACCCCAAAACTCCACAACCTCGAGGAGCAAGGTCTCGCCGCTGCCCAAAGGCTCACATCCCTCTCCAGGCGCATTGAGTCCACGGGTGCCAAGATTGAGGAGCTCCACCACCGCGACAAACACATCTATAGAGCCCTTTTCGGTTCCGACACGCTCTCCATCAAGGGCGTATACACCCCCTATTCGCCCACGGTCTATGCCGACTGTAGCAACGCCTACGGAGGAGTAGCCCTTAGGGCGTGGAAGATGCTCGACCAGCACACTCGCCTACTCTACCTTGAGAGCCGCTCACTCGACCAACTCCAACTACTCTCCAAGGACAAAGAGCTGATGGCAGCCTCGATTCCCGCAATCTGGCCCATCAACAAGCGTGACCTCAGGGGCCACATCGGCGCTTTCGGCACACGCCTCCACCCCATCTACAACCGCTACATTGAGCACAAGGGCCTCGACTTCGGCGCCCGCACAGGCGACCCCGTATATGCCACCGGAAATGGAGAGATCACCATCTCGGAGCAGGGCGAAGCAAAGCGCAGCTATGGACAGCAAATCGTCATCGACCACGGCTTTGGCTACAAGACACGCTATGCCCACCTGAGCCGACGCCTTGTCACCGAGGGGCAGTATGTAAAGCGTGGAGAGTTAATCGGTTATGTAGGCTCTTCGGGTGGTTCCACGGGCCCCCACCTCCACTATGAGGTACTCTATATGGGCAACAATGTAGACCCCATCAACTACTTCCGCAGAGATATGAGCGTCGAGGAGCTCGACGAGATTATTGAGCAGGCCAAGGCAACCACATTTGAAACCCTCGAATAGAGATGTAATGAGCAGAAGATACAACATATATCCACCAAACGAAAAGCACCAGAATCGTGGCAAGAGAGCGCTCCTCGGCGTCCTCTCCAACACTCTGCTTTTTGCCGTAGCACTTGGTGCCACATATCTCTTCTACTCCCTCTTTGACACCCCCTCACAGAGTCGGCAGAGGGCAATCAACGACCGCCTTGAGGCCAACTACGAGGCCCTCGAAGGACGCTACGACACAGTGCTGACGGTGCTCGACAATGTGATCGAAAGGGATCGCAATGTCTTCAGAATTCTCTTCGAGTCGGAGCCCTACGACTTTCTTGACAGCTCCACAGATCGTCGTTGGGAAAACCAACAGCGCCTCCACAAAATGAGCGAAAGAGAACTGCTCGGTGAGTTTTCCGGCCGTATGGAACGTTTCGAGAATGAGGAGCGTAACCTGCTGGCTATGTGCAATTACATAAACGATGTTGTAGATAGCCTCGGCACAAAAACCAACCACATTCCCTCCATACAGCCCATCATCAACAAGCAGCTCACCCTTCTGACTGCCCCCTACGGAATGCTCATACACCCCTTCTACAAGACTATGGCCTCGCACCAGGGTGTGGATTTTGCCGTTCCCTCAGGTTCCAGGGTCTTTGCCACCGCAGACGGCAAGGTCACCGAAGTGAGGACTCGCCCCACATCGGCAGGAAAGTATATCATAATTGACCACGGAATGGGCTACGAAACCCAGTATCGCCACCTCTCGCGCATCGATGTCAAGGAGGGGCAGAGTGTCAAGCGTGGCGACATCATCGGTCTGTCGGGCAACACGGGCCTTTCGCTCTCGCCACACCTCCACTATGAGGTCAAGTACAAAGGTATGCGAGTGGACCCCATCCACTACTTCTTTATGGAGCTCACGCCCCACGACTACCAACGCATCATCAAGATTGCGCAAAGTGGTATGCAATCATTTGACTAACAGTAATAAAAGCACCTATCTATGGAAGCTACAATCATCATCTCCGCCATCATCATTGTGATGGGTATTATGATTCTTCTCGGCAAGGGCGATTTGATGATTTCGGGCTACACCACCGCAACTCCCGAGGAGAAAGCACAATACAACATCCGCCGCC
>JAGBYS010000098.1 GCA_017628675.1 Tidjanibacter sp. | reverse complement strand
TGCATTTGCCAGGGCATCTACGCCCTCCTTGGGAAGCTCACGAGCCTCTACATTATATTTAATATCTTTTGCCATACTGTTTGTCTAAAGTCTAAAGTCAAAAGTCTAACGACTATTGTTTCTTTTTGTTTTTCCGTTTTTTATAAAAAGGCGCTACTATTGTCGCTTTTTTATAAAAAAGCTCCGCACAAAATTTTTGGTTCCGCTTTTTATAAAAAGCGGATGAAAAGAGGAAAAAATTGTCGTTAGACTTTTGACTTTAGAATTTAGACAAACAGTATGGCAAAAGAGATTAAATATAATGTAGAGGCTCGTGAGCTTCTCAAGGAGGGCGTAGATGCCCTGGCAAATGCAGTGAAGGTGACACTTGGCCCCAAGGGTCGCAATGTGATTATCGACAAGAAGTTTGGTGCTCCCCACATCACAAAGGATGGTGTGACTGTGGCCAAGGAGATTGAGCTCGAGGACAACTTCGCCAATATGGGCGCACAGATTGTGAAGGAGGTTGCGAGCAAAACAAATGACGATGCGGGCGATGGTACCACTACCGCTACTGTTCTGGCGCAGGCCATCATCGGTGTGGGTATCAAGAATGTGACCGCAGGTGCCAACCCTATGGACCTCAAGAGGGGTATCGACAAGGCTGTGGCAGCTGTTGTTGAGAGCATCAAGGGTCAGAGCCAGGTTGTGGGCGACAACCTCGAGAAGGTTGAGCAGGTGGCCACCATCTCGGCCAATAACGACAGCTCCATCGGCGCACTCATCGCCGAGGCTGTGGGCAAGGTTAAGAAGGAGGGCGTCATCACCGTTGAGGAGGCCAAAGGTACCGACACCCATGTGGAGGTTGTTGAGGGTATGCAGTTCGACAGGGGCTACATCTCGGCCTACTTCGTGACCGACACCGAGAAGATGGAGGCTGTGCTGGAGAGGCCTTTCGTGCTGCTCACAGACAAGAAGATCTCGACTATGAAGGAGCTTATGGGCGTTTTGGAGCCCGTGGCTCAGAGCGGCCGCTCACTGCTCATCGTGGCCGAGGATGTGGATGGTGAGGCGCTGAGTGCTCTGGTTGTCAACAAGCTGCGTGGCTCGCTGAAGGTTGCGGCTGTGAAGGCTCCCGGCTTTGGTGACAGGCGCAAAGAGCTCTTGGAGGATATCGCCATTCTCACCGGCGGTACCGTTATCTCGGAGGATAAAGGTCTGCGTATGGATGCAGCCACCATTGATATGCTCGGCTCGGCCGACAAGGTAACCATCTCGAAGGACAACACCACCATTGTGGATGGTGCAGGCTCGGCTGAGGCTATCGAGGCTCGTGTGACCCAGATCCGCAACCAGATGGAGAGCACCACCAGCGACTACGACCGTGAGAAGCTGCAGGAGAGGCTCGCCAAGCTGGCAGGCGGTGTGGCTGTGCTCTATGTGGGTGCCGCAACCGAGGTCGAGATGAAGGAGAAGAAGGACCGTGTGGACGACGCACTTGCTGCCACCCGTGCAGCCATCGAGGAGGGCATCATCCCCGGTGGTGGCGTGGCTTATATCCGTGCAGCGGCCGCCATTGAGGGCCTCAAGGGCGACAATGACGACGAGACTACCGGTATCGCCATCGTTCGCAGGGCCATCGAGGAGCCCCTCCGTCAGATTGTTGCCAACGCTGGTGGCGAGGGCTCGGTGGTTGTCAATAAGGTGAGGGAGTCCGAGGGCTCCTACGGCTACAACGCCCGTGCCGACCGCTATGAGGATATGTTTGAGGCCGGCATCATCGACCCCACCAAGGTGGCAAGGGTAGCGCTGGAGAATGCCGCAAGCATCGCTTCGATGTTCCTCACCACCGAGTGTGTCCTGGCCGAGAAGAAGGAGGAGAACTCCGCACCCGCAATGCCCGCGGGCGGTATGGGCGGCTACTAATACCTCTCGTAAATAATACCCCAAGGGGTGCAAAATCCCTCCCGAGTATCGAAAGCGATACTCGGGAGGGATTTTTTTGTCTAAGGTTTAAAGTCTAAAGTCTAACCGACCTAAGGCCTTAATGACTTTAAGAACCTTATAAGTCCCATAAGTCCCATAGGCCCTATACGCCCCATAGGTCCCATACGCTCCAATAGCCCTATCCCACATCAGGCCTTTAACCGCCCTCTCCGCCACTCCAGACTTCCCGCTCGTGCCATCGCTCCTTCGGTTTCCCCTCGGGAAAAAAGTTCAGTAAAAGTT
>JAGBYS010000097.1 GCA_017628675.1 Tidjanibacter sp. | reverse complement strand
TGTCGATGCCGATGGTGACGGCGAGCAGGATGTGGATAAGGATGGTAAACCCGTGTGGGATTACCTCGATGCCATCTGTGAGGTTGCTATCACCCAGGACGGTGACCCCAACAAGTGGGATCCCGCAGTTCCCCGCCCTGTAACTATCAAATACTTCAATGAGGTTGCTACAGAGGGTGATGGCTTCACCTATATTCTTACTGGTAAGATTACCGAGGTTGCTAATACCGTTTATGGTAACTTCTACTTCAACGATGGTACCGATGAGGGTTATGTATATGGTCTTGTTACCCCCGAGGGTGAGGAGAAAGTACAGTGGGCAGCAGCTGGCTTGAAAGTTAACGACGTGATCACCGTTATGGGTACCCGTGGCTACTATGGCTCCAACCGTACTACCAATTGCGCACAGATGAGCAAAGCTGTCTATGTTTCGCACGAGGTTGGTGAGGCAAGCCCCATCATTGACGCTACCATTGCAGAGTTCTTGGCAGCAGAGAAGAGCGGCACCCAGTACCGCATCGCTGGTGTTGTAAGCAAAATCGACGACGCAACCAGCGGTAAGATCTACATCAAAGACGCTACCGCAGAGGTTTATGTATACAAAGTAAACGGCTTCGCAGAGGCTGGTGTTGAGGTTGGTGACATCGTTACCCTCCTCTCCAACCGTAGCGAGTACAACGGTACTCCTCAGGCTGCTAACTCCACTCTGGAGAAGAAAGAGGATGTAACCGCAGTTGCTTCCGTTACCGACTTCCTCGCACTCGAGGAGAGCGGTGCTTACTATATGGTTAGCGGTACCGTTAGCGGTATGGCAGGTGCTGGCGAGTATGGCAACATCTACCTCAATGACGAGACCAGCAGCATCTATGTATATGGTCTGCTCTCTGGCTACAAAGGCGAGAAGAAACAGTTCCCCGCTCTAGTTGAGGCTACCGGTCTGAAGGATGGCGACACCCTGACCATTATCGGCAAACGCACCTCCTACAACGATGTTCCCCAGGTAGGTAGCGCATTCTACTTCTCGCACGAGGCAGCTCAGGGTGGCGAAGAGCCCGAGCCTAGCGAGCCCACCATTAAAACCATCGCTGAGGTTCTCGCAACCGAGGGCGCTTTGGCTGAGGGTACTAT
Organism: Tidjanibacter sp.; assembly: GCA_017628675.1. Classification (GTDB taxonomy): domain Bacteria; phylum Bacteroidota; class Bacteroidia; order Bacteroidales; family Rikenellaceae; genus Tidjanibacter. The sequence goes on along the minus strand of JAGBYS010000097.1, from coordinate 2,680 downwards.
GGTAGAGGGTGTTGTTATCTCGAATATGGCACTCAACAACCTCACCTCGAAGAAGGGTATGTACATCCAGGACGAGACCGCAGGTCTTCAGTTCTACTTGGCTGCTAACCACGAGTTCGCATTTGGCGACAAAGTTCAGATCGACCTGAGCGGCGTTACCGTTGGCGCTTACAATGGCGCAGTTCAGGTTAGCGGTGTTGCTTTGGAGAAGATCACCAAACTCTCGAGCGACAACGCTGTAGAGGCTAAAGTTGTTACTATCGCAGACTTCCTTGCAAACAAATACGAGGGTCAGTACATCGCCATCGAGGGCGTACAGGTTGCTGAGGCCGACCTTACCAAAACTTGGGTTATGGATGGTGCTCACACCTCAATCGCTATTGAGGACGAGGCAGGCAATAGCTTCGTTGTATTCTCGTCGAAATATGCTACCTATGGTGCCGAGACTGTAGCACAGGGTTCGGGTACCATCAAGGGTATCTCGTCGATCAACAACGGCACTATGCAGATTATCTTCGGTCAGGCAAGCGACTACGCAGAGCTCACCGGTGCACGCTTCGGCGAGCAGGGTGGCGAGGAGCCCGAGGGTGGTGTTCTTGCTTGGGGTTCGGATGACTTCGCAGCTATTCAGGCTGCTGCTGGCGCAGAGCTCAACGCTACCACTCTTGCAGCTGTTGTGGCTACTGAGGACCTCACCGTAAACGCTGATGGCCTTACCTACAAGGGTCTTGAGCTCATCTTGGGTGGTGGTAAGTTCAAATTCGGTCAGAACTACGGCGTTGCTTCGCAGGAGGGTGACAAACCTACCCGTATGCAGTTTGGTGGTACCGGTAACACTGCAAAACAGGTAGCCGTATTCGAGGTTCCCGCTGCTGGTACCCTCAAAATCGACGCTGTAAGCTCGTCGAAAGATGAGGCTCGCAACCTGGTTGTAGCAATCGATGGCACTGAGGTTGGTCAGTACGCTACTGTTCAGCAGGGTCAGGAGGCAACCGGTGATTTCATCACCGTAGATTGCTCGGCTGCAACTGCTGGTTCGAAAATCTATATCTACAGCGCAAAGAGCGGTATCAACCTCTTCAGCGTTGAGTACACCTACTAATATAGATTAAGCAAAACATTGCAATGGGCTCCACCTCGGTGGGGCCCATTTTTTGTGCCTTGCGAAATGGTGAGTGTTTTGAAACGAAACGCAACGAAATGTTTTGTAATTTGTGATTTGTTGGAGCTAATTTATTGGTGTTTAGTGTGTTAATTGGCTGTTTAGGCGAAGTGAAGTGGGTTTTGTGCTAAATAATTGTAATATTCCGAAACCATTCTGAGGGTGGTTTTGTATATTTGTAGTGAGTGATGTTCCAAAACAGAATGTAAATCCAAACAAACACTTACAATTATGATAAAGAAACTCTCTATTCTTTTGTTGGCATTTGCCTTTATGGCAGTGTCGGTGGCGGGTTGCAACGAGCCCGTAAATCCAGAGCCCCCCGTGGAGGAGGTACCTCAGGAGCAGCTTGAGCCCCTGCAGTCCAAAGTTCTCATTACCGATAACTGGATTTTTGAGGGTCAGCCCGAGCTCACCATCTCCTCGAAGAATCCCAATGCTGTGGAGGCAGATGCGGCCGTAAAGGTCTACTTCTACACCGATAAGAAGAAGCAGCTTGACATCGTTGAGTTCACCGAGAAGGTGCCTGCAAATAAGACCAAGGAGATTGCCGTAAGGCCCAATGTGGCTCTTGAGCCAGGTTTCTACAAGGCCACCTGTGCCGTGAATGGCAAGATTGTTCGTAGCTTCGTATTCGGTGTGTCGCCCTCTAAGATTGTGTCGGCACCCGACAAACAGCCCGACTTCGATGAGTTCTGGCAGACGGCCAAAGATGAGCTCGCCTCGATCGATATGAACGCAACCCTCACCGAGATTACCACCAAAAGTACCTCGGCTCGCAAGGTCTATCTGGTGGAGATGCAGTCGGTGCCCGATGGTCCCGATGGTGAGCCCGTAATTATTCGTGGCTACTACCTCGAGCCCCAGGACGGCCAGAAGCACCCCGTCTTGATTCACTTCTTCGGCTACGACGACCAGAAGCCCACCAGCAAGCTCAGCTGTCCTTCGGGTGGCTCGTCGGCCGATTATGCAGAGTTCTACCTCTCCACTCGTGGCCAGATTCTCAACAACCGCCCCGCAAGTCTGCGTGAGCCCGATGGAAAAGGCGACTTTGTGAATATCTATGGCGACTGGTTTGCCTACAACTTCGGCATCAGGGATGCCTACTACTATCGTGGTGCCTTTATGGACTGCGTACAGGCTGTGCGCTTTATGGCAACCCGCCCCACCAGCGATATGTCGAACCTCTTTGCTGAGGGCTCGAGCCAGGGTGGTGCGTTCTCCTATGCGGCTGCTGCTCTGAGTGACTATCCCTTCACCGCTATCGCCCCTTGTGTGGCATTCCTTGGCGACTTCCCCGACTACTTCGATATCGTTTCGTGGCCAGGAAGTACCGCACGCGAGAATCAGGGCTCGATGACCGACGAGGAGATGTATGCCTTCCTCTCGTACTTCGACACAAAGAACCTGGCAACCCGCATCAATGCAGCTGTGATGGCTTGCAGCGGTCTGCAGGATGGCACCTGCCCTCCCCACACCAACCTTGCACCATTCAATAATCTGCCCACCCAGGATAAG
>JAGBYS010000096.1 GCA_017628675.1 Tidjanibacter sp. | reverse complement strand
GCTCGGGGGCGGGGCTTTTCTTCACTTGAGCAAAGGATATTGTGGCCAGCAACATTGCCACGACAAGGAGTAATAAGCGTTTCATAAGAATCAAAAGGGTTAAGGTTTCCCACAAATATAATAAAAATAGGTATAAAAAGCAAATCGGGCCGACAATGCAGCCCGATTTGCTCAATTTATATATCTATCCTTTATGGGTTCCTACTTGAAATCCACCAAGGCTTTACCCGTCATCTCGGCGGGCTGCTCAAGACCCATAAGTTTCAGCACGGTGGGAGCCACATCGGCCAGAACGCCATTCTCCACGCTCTTCACCCTCTCCGACACCACAATGATGGGCACAGGGTTGAGCGAGTGAGCAGTATTGGGCGAGCCATCCTCATTGACAGCATTGTCAGCATTGCCGTGGTCGGCGATAATCACAACCTCGTAGCCATTCTCAACAGCGGTCGAAACAACATCCTTCACACAGCCATCGACAGTCTTAACGGCCTTGTGGATTGCATCCCAGATGCCGGTGTGACCAACCATATCGCCATTGGCAAAGTTCAGAGCGATGAAGTCGAACTCCTGCTTCTTGAGCTCGGCAACGAGTGCCTTTGCCACCTCGGGAGCGCTCATCTCGGGCTGAAGATCATAGGTTGCAACCTTGGGCGAAGGAATCAGAATGCGGCTCTCGCCTGCAAACTCGGCCTCCCTGCCACCATTGAGGAAGAAGGTCACGTGGGCATACTTCTCGGTCTCGGCAATACGCAACTGCTTGAGGCCCAGCGACGACACATACTCACCGATGGTATTCTCCACATTGTCCTTATCGAAAAGGATGTGCAGGCCCTCGAACTTGGCGTCATAGGGGGTCATACAGCAGTAGTAGAGGGGCAGAGTGGTCATACCCTCCTCGGGCATATCCTGCTGAGTGAGCACGATGGTGAGCTCCTTGGCCCTGTCATTACGGAAGTTGAAGAAGATGACCATATCGCCCGACTCCATAAGGCCGATGGGCTGGTCGTTCTCGTCAACAGCCACAATGGGTTTCACGAACTCGTCGGTCACACCCTCATCGTAGCTCTCCTGCATAGCAGCCACCATATCGGTTGCGTGGCGGCCAACACCTGCAACAATCTGGTCGTAGGCAACTTTCACCCTCTCCCAGCGTTTATCCCTATCCATTGCGTAGTAGCGGCCGATGATTGATGCGATCTTACCGCCACTCACCTTGAGGTGGTTTTCCAGAGCCTCGATGTAGCCCTTACCGCTCTGGGGGTCGGTGTCGCGACCATCCATAAAGCAGTGTACGAAGGTCCTGTCGGAAAGGCCGTAAGCCTGTGCGATATCGAAGAGTTTCTCCAGGTGCGACTGCTGGCTGTGTACGCCACCGTCGCTAACAAGGCCCATAAAGTGAACCTTCACACCCTTCTCTTTTGCATACTCAAAGGCGGCCTTCACCTCCTTGTTCTCCATAATGGAGTTGTCACGGCAAGCGCGGTTGATCTTCACCAGATCCTGATAGACTACCCTACCAGCACCAATATTGAGGTGACCCACCTCGGAGTTACCCATCTGGCCCTCGGGCAGACCAACATTCTCACCGTCGGTGCGGAGCTCTGCGTTGGGATACTTTGCCTCCAGGGAGTTCATATACTCGGGCTGTGCGGAGTAGATCACATCACTCTTGGTGTGGTTACCCTTGCCCCAGCCGTCAAGAATCATAAGTAATACTTTCTGTGCCATACTTTATTGTGTATTTAGCGTAACTAATTCTAACTAACCTTTTTATCTCCTATTTTACTACTGCAAGCACCATCTCCTGGGCAACCGCAATAGCCTTCTCCAGGCCCTCGGGATTCTTACCACCCGCGGTAGCATAGAAGGGCTGACCGCCACCGCCGCCCTGCATCTCCTTGGCAGCAGTGCGCACGATGTCACCAGCCTTCACTCCGGCCTTCACGAGGTTGTCGCCCACAGCAACAGCCAACATAGGCTTGCCACCCTCGCGGCTACCCAGCACGATAGCTACATCGGGATTGGCGGTACGGAGTGCATAGACAGCATCCTTAACCATATCTACGGGCATATCGATAATCTTCGAGATTACGCTCTGGCCCTCAATAAGTTTGCCAAGCTCGGCAGCAACCGCTTTGGCTTTCTCGGCACGGAAGGCCTCAATCTCCTTGCGGAGCTCGGCGTTATCCTCCATCATCTTCTTAATAGCCTGGAGCAATACGGGCGAGCCAACGGTCTTCTGAATCTCCTTCAGGGTCTCCTCGGTCTTGTAGGCAGCCTCCTCAGCCACACCACCTGCGATAGCCTCAATACGCCTTACGCCTGCCGAAATGGCGCTCTCGCTCACAATCTTGAACTGACCGATAACACCGGTAGCGCTCACGTGGGTACCACCACAAAGCTCCACCGACTCACCAAAGCCAATCATCCTCACCTTGTCGCCATACTTCTCGCCGAAGAGCATCATTGCCCCAGCCTTCTGGGCCTCCTCAATGGAGCACTCACGCCTCTCGTCGAGAGCGTAGTTCTCGCGGATCATACGATTTACGGCCATCTCCACCTGGCGGAGCTCCTCCTCGCTCACCTTCTGGAAGTGCGAGAAGTCGAAGCGCAGATACTCGGGGCAAACGAGCGAGCCTTTCTGCTCCACGTGGGTGCCGAGGATATCCCTCAGAGCCTTGTGCATAAGGTGGGTTACGGAGTGGTGGCGAGCCGAAGCCAGGCGGCTCTCCTTATCTACGGTTGCAACAAAAGTTGCCTCTACATTCTCGGGAAGCTCCGAAACGATGTGAATGGGCAGACCATTCTCCTTGATGGTATCAACCACAGCAAGAGCCTTACCCTCGGCCTCGATGGTACCCTTATCACCCACCTGACCACCACTATTGGCATAGAAGGGGGTGCGGTCGAATACAAGCTGATAGAGGGTCTTACCCTTGGTTGTCACCTTGCGGTAGCGCACAATCTTAACCTCAGCGGTAAGGTTATCATAGCCCACAAACTCGGAAGTAGCACCTGCAACGAGCTCTACCCAGTCGTCATTCTCCACGGCTGCAGCGTTGCGCGAACGAGCCTTCTGTGCCTGGAGCTCCACATCAAAAGCCTCCAGATCTACGCTCATACCGTTCTCCCTTGCGATAAGCTCAGTAAGGTCAATGGGGAATCCGTAGGTGTCGTAGAGAGTGAATGCCGACTTGCCATCGATAACACTCTTACCAGCCGCACGACTCTTATTCATAACGCCCTCCAGCAGGTTGATACCCGTAGCCAGAGTCTTGAGGAATGCGGTCTCCTCCTCGCCGATGACGCTCACGATCAGGTTCTGCTGAGCTTTGAGCTCGGGGAACTGCTCGCCCATCTGCTCTACCAAACCGGGAACGAGTTTGCAGATGAATGGCTCGTTGAAGCCGAGGTAGGTGTAGCCATAGCGCACCGCGCGGCGAAGGATTCGGCGGATAACATAGCCGGCCTTCACATTGCTGGGCAGCTGACCGTCGGCAATCGAGAAAGCGATGGTACGCAGGTGGTCTGCAATAACCCTCATAGCCACATCGGCCTTCTCATCCTCGCCATAGCGCTTGCCCGAAAGTGCAGCAATCTCGCTGATGCGGGTCTGGAACACATCGGTATCGTAGTTACTCTGCTTATTCTGAAGCACCATACAGAGCCTCTCGAAGCCCATACCGGTGTCGATATGCTTGTGGGGCAGGGGCTCAAGCGAGCCGTTGGCCTTGCGGTTGAACTGCATAAACACAAGGTTCCAGATCTCAATCACAAGGTGGTGGCCCATATTGACCATCTCGCTACCGGGCTTGGCGGCACGCTCCTCCTCGCTACGGAGGTCGAAGTGAATCTCGCTACAAGGACCGCAGGGACCGGTCTCACCCATCTCCCAGAAGTTGTCGTGTTTATTGCCAAGGATGATGTGATCCTCGGGCAGATACTGTTTCCACAGGTCGAATGCCTCCTGATCCATAGGCACGCCATCCTCGGGCGAGCCCTCAAATACGGTAGCATAGAGCCTATCCTTGGGCATCTTATAAACCTCGGTAAGAAGTTCCCATGCCCAGTCGATGGCTTCCACCTTGAAATAGTCTCCGAAGCTCCAGTTTCCGAGCATCTCGAACATAGTGTGGTGGTATGTGTCGCGTCCAACTTCTTCAAGGTCG
>JAGBYS010000095.1 GCA_017628675.1 Tidjanibacter sp. | reverse complement strand
CCAAAAAACCACGCGGGTTACAAAAATGTAACCCGCGTGATTTTTATAGCATAGCGTTGTTATTTATTGGATTTCAGTCTATTGCAATGACGACATAGCATTTGGCAGTTTTCAGCCGTGGTTTTTCCGCCCTCGCTCCAGGGAGTTATGTGGTCGGCCTCCATCTGCTCAATTTCAAACTCCTCGCCACACATCGGACACACTCCGCCCTGCATTTCATATGCCTCCAACTTTTGGCTCTCACTAAAGGCCCTAATGGACAGGTGTCGTTCATCTCGAGTGAGTATGTATGGATAGATACCGCTCTTTTTCGTAACATCATCATCGAGCAGCAATCTACGCGCCTCTGCGTCTATCTCTCTGGCATCGAGCGGTGTATCTTTATATATATTGTATAGTCTACCCCAAGGCACAGAGCTGATTATTTTCTTGTGTTTGCGCGAGAACTTGGCCTCCGCCCACACAATGACGGATTGGAAATAAATCCACAATGCAGAAGCGTCGCTATCGTGCTGATGTAGCGCCATAAACCCCTCCACATTGCCGTTACTTATCCAATCAATGGCAGTTTCCAGATAGTCCTGACGGATTGGCGAGCCCGTCATATAATCCTTTCCGAGCAGATATGCAGGGCAAGAGTTTTTACTGAAGTAGCGCTTGGCGTCGCTCACCCACGGGCCCGAGTAAACCGCGTTGCGAAGTTCCTGGTCAGTGAGTTTTTCGCCAGCGATGTTGATAGTCTGAAACCATTTGAGTTTCTCACTATCGGTGCCGGTACAGATGTAGACCATCAGTTTGTAGTCAAGAATCTGTTGCTTCTCATCGCTCGTGAGGTTGTGGAAATAGCGAAACATATAGGCAAACTCACCTGCCACATATTGACAAATGCTAATGGTGCGTTGCTGTCCGTCGATGACCTCATAGGTACCGTCGCCACAATCGGCCCAATACATCACATTCAGCGGAAAGTCGTTCACCACGGTAGTAATCACCGCATCGCGCTGTTTCTCTTTATAGATAAACTCACGCTGATAGGCGGGTCGGATATTTAGCTTTCCGCCAAACCCTTTCACTCCCTCGTGGCCACTATCTTTGTACCCCTCGGTAAGTTCTCTCACCGTCACCTCTCTCAATTCTATCTTCATAATGTTTATTGTTTTTTGCGGATTAAGATTCTAAAATAGGGACAATAGCCATTAATTGATAAATCTTTGCCATCATCTCCTTTTCTGAATTTTATAATTTCAAATTGTTTAGGATTGTACTTGTCAAGAAATGTGATAGGCACGCCCATAACTCCGTCGTAGTCGCAGGGGATGTCGGAGGTTTTGTTCACATTGATTGCGTCGTAGTTGTCGTAGTGGGGGTACTCCTCTGGGGTGTAGTGTTTGTAGAGGATGAGCTCTTCGTGTTTCTTTGCAATATCGAGGTTGGTAAACCAAGTGACGCCAGATACCCTAATCATACCCTCTCGGTGATCACCTGCGGTGGCAACATCCTCATATTTGGAGTAGAAATGGCCCGCACCACCCTTGAAACCATAGCCAAGCCACAACTTATTATCTCTGATGAGGGGGAAAATCTCTTTGTAGGTGATGGCGTTTTGGTGGCCTACTATTACAAACTTCTTGTCATACTTAATCAGTTGGGCCACATACTCGCGGAAGAGCGAAAAGGGAGGGTTGGTCACAACAATGTCGGCCTCTTTGAGTAGTTCGATGCACTCCTCGCTGCGAAAGTCGCCATCGCCTCGCAAGGGGCGCACCTCTATCTCCTCACCATCGGGTAGGTGGTTGCCGTTACGGTCGCCCTCATACACCTGATAGACAGCCTGTTCGCTCTCGTTCATAGAGAACAAATCTACATTGCGGCTCTTGTAGCAGGTGGCAATAACGCGTCTCAGGCCGAGGTGCTCGAAGTTGAGTGTGAAGTACTTGAAGAAATTGCTCACGCGAGGGTCGTCGCAGTTGCACAAAACGGTCTTGCCACGAAAATGCTCCTTGTAGTGCACTAGCTCGCGCTCGATGTCGGAGAGTTGAGTGTAGAACTCATCCTTCTTGGCGGCTTTGGCTGCCGTCAAAGTAGTGTTTGCCATAGGTTTAGGTCGGTTGCGCGTCTGCATCCGTTCAATCCTACGACCAACAAAAAAAGGTGGACATATCTTGTCCACCCTTG
>JAGBYS010000094.1 GCA_017628675.1 Tidjanibacter sp. | reverse complement strand
GGATTATGATGGGGCTTATGGGACTTATAAGACCTATGGGGCCCATAACCATTTTCGCCCTTCTGGCCCTTTTAGCCCTTTCTGGCCCGTCACAATAGTTCACGGGTATTAAAAAAGATACCCGTGAACAAGACTTAGGGCCTCACCCTACCCCACCGAAAATTCACCGACAGAACGGACTTCAAGAAAATTCGTATTGTCGAGGGAATTTTGTGCCAAATAAGAAGGTGGCTCCGGAGTTTACAGAAGTAAATGAGGAAGTCACCTTTGAGATTTGGTGCAAAATTCACCGACAAGACGAATTTTCAACGGATTTTCAACGGATTTTCAAATAGAAGAGGCTCCGAGAAAATCTCGAAGCCTCTCTCTATGGAGTAGGTATCTCCTACCACGATGCTTTCTTCACGCCGGGGATAAGACCGTGCGAAGCCATCTCGCGGAACTGGATACGGCTCAAACCGAACTGGCGGATGTAGCCTTTGGGACGACCAGTGATCTGGCAGCGGTTGTGCTGGCGGATGGGGTTGGAGTTGCGAGGCAATTTAGCAAGAGCCTGCCAAGCCTCCATCTCGTTCATCTCACCTGCCTTCACAGCAGCAGCGATAGCCTCACTCTTTGCATCATAGCGTTTTGCGAGTTGTACGCGTTTTACCTCGCGAGCTTTCCTTGATTCTTTTGCCATAACTTATGCTTTTTTAGCGTTTTTAAAAGGAAGACCAAACTCACGGAGAAGTGCATATGCCTCCTCGTCGGTGGGAGCGGTAGTTACGAAGCAAATCTCCATACCGAGGATCTTGGTGATCTTGTCGATGTCGATCTCGGGGAAGATGATCTGCTCTTTGATACCGAGGGTGTAGTTACCCTGACCATCGAACTTCTCGTTGATGCCTTTGAAGTCACGGATACGGGGAAGCGCAACTGCGATAAGCCTCTCCAAGAACTCGTACATACGGTCGCCACGGAGGGTTACGCGACCACCAATGGGCATACCTTTACGGAGTTTGAAGTTCGAAATATCCTTACGCGAGCGAGTCTGAACTGCTTTCTGACCAGCGATAATCGAGAGCTCCTCCTGGGCAATCTCGATGAGCTTCTTGTCAGCAACAGCCTCACCAACACCCTCGTTGAGGACGATTTTCTGCAATTTGGGTACCTGCATAATGCTCTTGTAGCCAAATTCTTTCATAAGGGCAGGAACGATCTGCTCCTTATAAGTCGTTTTGAGTGTAGGAATGTAAGCCATTATTTAATCTCCTCTCCTGATTTTTTAGCGTAACGTACAAGTTTACCATTCTCACCCTCTTTGCGACCTACGCGGGTAGGTTTGCCGGTTTTGGGGTCGGCAAGCATAAGGTTGGAAATGTGAATAGGAGCCTCCTGCTCAACGATACCACCCTGGGTGTTTTTGGCGCTGGGTTTGGTGTGTTTTTTGATGATGTTGAAACCCTCAACGATTGCGCGCTGGTTCTTGGTGTCAACCTCCAAAACACGACCGGTTTTCTCTTTGCTTTTGCTACCGCCCGAAACTACGAAAACGGTGTCGCCTTTTTTGATAT
>JAGBYS010000093.1 GCA_017628675.1 Tidjanibacter sp. | reverse complement strand
TATGAAGGTCTTTTTGCTGCCAATCAGTTCGTTACGGGTCAGTGTACCGAGACGCTCGGCACAGGTGACAAGTATGTCGGTGGCGTGGTGAACTGCCTCTATGAGGGCTCGGGTAGGATTGTGTGGTCCAATGGCGATGTCTATGAGGGCGAGTTCCTCAAGGGTAAGTGCGGTGGCAAGGGTAAACTTGTGACTGCCGCCGGTAATACCTACGAGGGCACCTTTGCTGAGGGTAAGTTCGTGGCTGGCGATAGCAAGGAGATCAATGGCAATGGCGATAGGTATGTAGGTGCCATTGTCGACGGCAAATATGAGGGCTTTGGCAAACTCGTTTGGGCCAATGGCGATAGCTACGAGGGTGGTTTCTCGAAGGGTAAATGCAACGGTAAAGGTAGGCTGCAGACCGCCTCGGGCAACATCTACGACGGCAATTTTGTTGATGGTAAGTTCATCTCGGGCGAGAGCCAGGAGCTCAATGGCGGTGGCGACAGGTATGTGGGCTACATTGTCGATGGCAAGTACGACGGCAAGGGCTCGCTCATCACCGCAAGCGGCAACACCTTTGAGGGCATCTTCAAGGCCGGCAAGTTTATGACGGGCGACTGCTCCGAGCTGACCCCCACGGGCGATAGTTACACGGGCCACCTGACCGATGGTAAGTACGACGGCAAAGGCTCGCTGAAGCTTGCCAATGGTAACACTTACGACGGTACTTTCAAGGCCGGTAAGTTTATGACAGGCTACTGCTCGGAGGTTACCGCTGCGGGCGACAGCTACGAGGGTCAGATGGTCGATGGTCACTACGACGGCGAGGGCGAGATGGTGCGTGCCGATGGCGATAAGTATGTCGGCTCGTTCGCTGTGGGTAAGTACCACGGCAAGGGCTCGCTGCAGTTGGCCGGTGGCGACAGGTATGAGGGCTCGTTCAAGAATGGTAAATATGATGGCCAGGGTGTCCTGACGCTTGCCGATGGCGGTGAGTATAGGGGCGGCTTTGCTCTGGGTAAGTATAGCGGCGAGGGCCACTTGCGCCTGGCCGACGGCAGCGTCTATAAGGGCGGCTTTGCTGCAGGTAAGTACGATGGCAAGGGCCGATTGGATGTGGCCGATGGCAGCTATTTCGACGGCGTGTTTGAGGCGGGTAATTTCGCAGGCAACGGTATGGTCAAGTTCAAGGATGTTGTCGGCAATGCCTACGAGGGCTCCTATGTCAATAATGCCTACGATGGCGAGGGCGTTCTGCAGTTGGTCAATGGCGACCTGTATGAGGGTGGCTTCAAGGCTGGTAAGTATAGCGGCGTGGGTCGCCTTGTGATGTACACGGGTGATGTCTATGTCGGCGACTTCAAGATGGGTAAATACGAAGGCAATGGCCGCTTGGAGTTGCACGATGGTAGTTACTACCACGGCAAATTCTCGGCTGGCGAGTTCCTGGGCGAGGGCCGTGTGAAATTCACCGATAACAAGGGTAACCACTATGAGGGCCTCTACAAAAACTTTCTCTACGAAGGCGAGGGCGTGCTCGAAATGGTCGGTGGCGATAGGTACGAGGGCCTCTTCTCGAAGGGTAAGTATCACGGTAAGGGTAGGCTGATCTACGCGAGTGGCGACAAGTATGAGGGCGAATTTGCTGATGGTAAATATCACGGCAGGGGCCGTCTGGATGTGGCTGATGGTAGCTACTACGATGGCAAGTTTGCAGGTGGTAAATTCTCGGGCAATGGTCTTGTGAAGTTTGTCGACAAGAAGGGCAATGCCTACGAGGGTGAGCTTGCAGGTGGCGAGTACTCCGGTAGCGGATACCTCGAGATGGTAGGCGGCGATAGGTATGAGGGCTCATTTGCTAAGGGTAAGTATGAGGGCAAAGGTAAGCTTCTGCTTGCAAGTGGCGACAATTATGTGGGCGAGTTCTCCTCCGGCAAATACGATGGCAAAGGCCGACTCGAGCTGGCAAGTGGCGACTACTTTGATGGTAGCTTCAAGTCGGGCAACTTCTCGGGCGACGGTAGAGTGAAGTTCACAAGCAAGAGTGGCGACTTCTATGAGGGCGGCTACCTCAAGGGACTCTATGATGGCGACGGCGTACTCGTTATGGCGGGTGGCGACACCTACCAGGGCGAGTTCAAGGGTGGTAAGTACCACGGTGCCGGTAGTCTGCAACTCATCGTCGGCGACACCTACGATGGTATGTTTGAGGGTGGCAAGTATAGCGGCAAAGGCAAACTCCGCCTGGCAAACGGCAGCATCTATGAGGGTGAGTTTGAGAATGGTAAGTATAGCGGCGAGGGTAAACTGCGACTGATGAACGGCGACTACTATGTCGGTCTGTTTGCTGGCGGTAAGTTCTCCAAGAATGGCTATGTGCGAATTACCGAGACCACAGGAGAGGTCTATGAGGGCGGCTATGCCAACGACGCCTATAATGGTAAGGGTGTGCTAACCTTCACCAATGGCGATGTCCTCTCGGGTCAGTTTAAAAATGGCCAGACGGTGGGCAACTGCAAGATGAAGTATGCCAACGGCGATGTCTATTCGGGTGCTATGAGCGACTTTATGCGCAATGGTCTTGGTGAGTATTGCTACTCCAATGGCGATGTCTATGTAGGCTCTTGGGCCAAGGGTGTACGAAATGGTAAGGGCGAGATTGTCAAGAGGTCGGGCGCTACTTACAACGGCACCTGGAAGAATGATATG
>JAGBYS010000092.1 GCA_017628675.1 Tidjanibacter sp. | reverse complement strand
CAAGAGGATGGTTTTACCAGTCTTGGGCTGTGCCACGATGAGTCCGCGCTGTCCCTTACCGATGGGAGAGAACAAATCTACTACGCGGGCTGAAAGGTTGTCGTTGTAGCCTTTGCAGAGGGTGAACTTCTCATCGGGGAAGAGCGGTGTGAGGTGCTCGAAGGGTACGCGGTCACGCACGATATTGGGGTCGAGGCCATTGACCTCGAGCACCTTCACCAGGGGGAAGAACTTCTCGCCCTCCTTGGGAGGACGAATGATGCCCCTGACGGTATCACCGAGCTTCAGGCCCCAGTTCTTAATCTGCGAGGGCGACACATAGATATCGTCGGGCGAGTTGAGGTAGTTGTAGTCCGCCGAGCGGAGGAAACCGAACCCGTCGGGCATAACCTCCAGCACGCCTTCACCCTCGACAATCACATTCTCAATCTCGGCCTGAATATCGCGTTGCTCGTCGTACTCATCAATCTCTACTTCATCTTCTTCCTCAATCTCCTCCGCAACCTCTTCGGGCTCCGCCACGGACTCCTCTACAACCACAACCGCGGCCTTGGGTTTGCGACCACGCTTGGGCTTCGCAGGGGCCTCTTCTGCAACCTCAGTGGGAGCCTCCTCCTGGGCACCTTCCGAGGGAGTAACCTCCTCGGGCAGAGGATTTTTGCGAGGACGACCGCGACGCTTGGGCTTCACTTCCTCGGCGGGCGCCTCCTCCACGGAGGAAGCAACTTCTGCCACCGCCTCGCCTTCGGCACTCAGAGCCTCAACAGGAACGACAGCCTCATCCTCCACATCGGAGCTCTGCTGACGGGTGGTATACTCAACCTTCCTGGCGGTGGTTATCCTCTTGCGAGTCTTGCGGGGGGCGGCGGGCTCCTCTACCCCTTCGGCCTCGAGTTCCTGGTCGCCACGGGTAGCGTCGAGAATCTTGGCCACAAGTTTATCACGGCCCGAACGGATGTCCAGACCGAGTGCACGAGCAATCTCTCTCAGTTCCGAGAGGCTTTTGCTCCTGAGTGTTTCCATATCTTGCATAACAGATTTGGTATGGTAATTATTTACAACAACAATGTACTTTCTGTGGATTTATGGTGTGCGGAACGCCACCATTTCGATTGACTGAGCACAAAAGTAGTGTTTTTTCTCGAAATAACAATACCTCTTGCCCCGAATTTATCTCTACCATCAACTTTGGTGCCACCTTTTTCCAAACGCTCCCCAGGGGTGTGGTATTATCACTCTTGGGGGATTTTTTCTTTGGGCCACACCGATGAATTGCCAAATTTGTAGTATATTTGTACTACCTAACAAAAATGCAAGAAACAATGTCAATGGTTTTCAAATTCCGTATGCTCTCCGATGAGAGCGATGTATTCGTAAGGGACTACGAGGTCAAGTATGATATGAACCTCCTGGAGTTCAACGACTTCATCTGCCGCGACCTTCGCTACGACAACTCGGGTATGACCTCCTTCTTCCTCTCCGACGGGCAGTGGATGAAACTGCGCGAGTTCACGCTGATGGATATGGGAGCAGGTATGGGCGGCTATGCCGACGAGCCCGACGAGGCACCCCTGCCTCTGGAGAAGATCGTCCTCGGACAGCTCATCCACAACAACCACGACCGACTCATCTGGCTCTTCGATATGTTTGCCGACAGGGCATACTACCTCGAGATGATCGAGGCCAAGTTTGCCGAGGAGGGTGTGGAGTATCCTCGCACACTCTTTGCCCACGGCGAGCCCTCCGACCAGTATGATCCCGAGGCGGGCGGCGCAAACGAAAAATCCATCTTCGAGGAGATGATGGACGACTTTGGCGACTTTGGCGGTGGAGATGACTCATACGACGACGAATACTAAACGCCCACTCCTGGTGGTGGTCTTGGGTCCTACGGGGTCGGGCAAAACCGGCCTCGCAGTTGCTCTTGCACGCCACTTCAACACCGAAATAATCTCAACCGACTCACGCCAATTTTATATAGGTATGGCCATAGGTACGGCACAGCCCACTACCGAGGAGCTGGCAGCCGCACCCCACCACCTGATTGCCGACCGACTGCCCGAGGAGGAGCTCTCGGCAGGAGGTTACGAGAGGGTGGCTTTGGCAAGGCTTGAGGAGATTTTCTCACGCAATAGCATTGCGATTGCCGTGGGTGGCTCGGGGCTCTACATCGACGCCCTTTGTAGCGGTTTCGACGAGCTGCCGTGCGATACGGCTGAGATTCGCGCCGAGCTTATGGGGCGACTTGCAAGCGAGGGGCTCGAGAGCCTTTGTGAGGAGCTGCGCGAGAGGGACCCCGACTACTGGGCCGTTGTGGACCGCAAGAATCCTGCGAGGGTTGTGAGGGCTCTGGAGGTCTGCATCGCAAGCGGACTCCCCTACTCCTCGCAGCGCACCGCCACCCGACGAGAGCGCCCGTTCGATGTTGTAAAGATTGGCATCGACTGGCCGCGCGAGGAGCTCTACGACCGCAT
>JAGBYS010000091.1 GCA_017628675.1 Tidjanibacter sp. | reverse complement strand
TTGCGCCGGCTTTTTTGGCGAAGGCGTCGATCAGTTTGTTCATAGTGTTCTCGATGGTCTTCTCGTCGAGGGTCTTGCTCTCATCCTGGAGGATGAAACCAAGTGCGTAGGACTTCTTGCCAGCCTCGAGTTTGTCGCCCGTGTAGACATCGAACAGAGTGACATCCTTCAGGAGTTTCTTCTCGGTCTGGAGGGCAATCTGTCGGAGTTCGGCATAGGTGACAGAGGTCTCCACCAAGAGGGCAAGGTCGCGCTTAACGGCGGGGAACTTGGCCAACTCGTGGGCGGTAACCTTATGCTTGCGAGTATATTTCAGAAGGGTGTCGAAGTCGATATCCAGGTAGAAGACCTCGCCCTTCAGGTCGAAACGCTTGCGCAGTTTGGGCGAGATGGTGGCAATCTGGAGGAGCTCCTTATTGCCGGCCTTCAGAGTGAGGCCCTCGGCGTAGAGTTCGTTCTGGAGGGGCTCGCTACGCAGGGTGTAGATGTCCATACCGAAGCGGCGCAGAATCTTCTCGGCCACAGCCTTCAGGCGGAAGAAGTCGCTACCCTCGGCCTTGGTGTTCCACGACTGGGTGGTGTGGGCACCCGAGATGGCGATGGCCAGGCGCATACCCTCCGAGTAGGGGGCAAGGCCGCCCTCCTCTTTGCGCTCGGGAGCGTAGCTGTAGGTGTTGCCGAACTCGTAGACCTTGACACTCTGTGCCTTGTGGTTCACATTGAGTTCCACAACCTCCAGCAGACCGTAGAGCAGGGTCTGGCGCATAACGCCCAGGTCGGCACTCAGGGGGTTCATAATCTTCACACACCTCTCGGCGGGATAGACCTCCGAGTTCTCGTAGTAGCTGCTCTTGGAGAGCGAGTTGTTCATAACCTCGGCAAAGCCGCAGGCCGAGAGCATATCGCTCACCATATTTCTCAGGCGGTCCTTGTTGGGCTTGGGCTCATACGAAAGAGTGGAGTTTACGTGCTCGGGAATCTCCACATTGTTGTAGCCGTAGATGCGCAGAATCTCCTCCACCAGGTCGGCGGGGCGCTGAACATCCACCCTATAGGCGGGAACCTTCACCGACAGGCCCTCCTCGCTCTGGCTGGCAATCTCAATGCCCAGGTCGCCGATAATCTTGCAGATGGTGTCGTTGCCAATCTTCTTGCCGATGAGGCGGTCGATGTAGTCGAAGGTGATGTCGATTGCGAAGGGTGCAACGGGGGCGGGGTAGAGGTCTGTAATATCCGAGGTAATCTCACCGCCGGCAACCTCCTGTATTAGAAGGGCTGCACGCTTGAGGGCATAGAGGGTGATGTTGGGGTCGATGCCGCGCTCGAAGCGGAACGAAGCGTCGGTCGACAGAGCGTGACGCTTGGCAGTCTTGCGCACCCACACGGGGTTGAAGTAGGCGCTCTCAAGGAATACATTGGTGGTCTGGTCGCTCACGCCCGAGTCCTCACCGCCAAACACACCTGCAATACACATAGGCTTCTCGCTATCGCAAATCATAAGGTCTCTCTCGGAGAGGGTGCGCTCCACACCGTCGAGGGTGCGGAACTTGGTGCCCTCGGGGCAGGTGCGTACTACCACCTGGTTGCCCTCAATCTTGTCTGCATCGAAGGAGTGGAGGGGCTGGCACAGTTCGTGGAGCACATAGTTCGTCACATCCACCACATTGTTCTTGGGGTTGATGCCGATGGCCCTCAGGGCATTCTGCAACCATTGGGGCGAGGGTGCAACCTTCACGCCCGAGATGTTTACGCCCGCATAGCGAGGTGCGGCCTCGGGGTTTTCAACCCTCACTTTTGTTACCCTTGAGGTGTTGTCCACCTTGAAGGCCTCCACCGAGGGGAGTACGAGTTCGGCCTCACGACCCTGCGAACGCAGGTAGGCAGCCAGGTCGCGTGCTACGCCATAGTGCGAAGCGGCGTCGATGCGGTTGGGGGTAAGACCAATGCCCAGACGGTAGTCATCGGTCAGTTTGAGGTACTCCATAGCGGGGGTGCCGGGAATGGCCTCTGCGTCGAGCTCCATAATACCGTCGTGCGACGAGCCAATGCCGAGCTCATCCTCTGCGCAGAGCATACCGAGCGACTCCACGCCACGAATCTTGCTGCGCTTAATCTTGAATACCTCCTCCTGGCCGATGGGGTGCAACTCGGCACCTACCATTGCACACATAACCTTCAGACCTTTGCGGCAGTTGGCAGCACCGCACACGATGCCCAGGGGCTCCTCGGCACCCACATCGACGGTGGTGATGTGGAGGTGGTCCGAATCGGGGTGGTCCTCACAGGTGAGCACCTCACCTACGACAACGCCTTTGAGTCCGCCTTTTACGGCCTCGAGTTTCTCGAAATCCTCGATTTCCAAGCCGATGTCGGTGAGAATTACCGAAGCCTCCTCGGCTGTAAGGTCGCTCTTGAGATAGTTCTTGAGCCAATTGTAAGAGATATTCATAGCTTTCTATTGTGTTTTGTTATTTCGTTTTCGTTGCTTTGGTCTGTTTAGCGCGCGTGCATAATGCGCAATTAACCCACAAAGATAGTTAAAAAACATAAACACCGCTCCCAAATGGTTGTTTTATTTCGTGAGGGAGTGTAAAAAAAAGAGCAACCCTCCCCGTTTGTGGGGAAGGTGCTCTTGGTATGGTTGCGCCAGAGTGGCCTCTGGGGTGCTCGGTTTTGTGGCGGAGTGATTAGATGCCGTTGAGCTGCGCTACGCGCTGCTTGGTGTTCATCATCACGGCGAAGGCACGGTGGATGTCCTTGTCGGCCACAACGACGGTGAACTCGTTGGTGGTGCTGATGACCTCCACGATGTTGATGTTGTCCCAGGCGAGCTCCTTGAATAGGTAGTAGTAGACACCGGGGTAGAGGGTGTTGTCGCTGGGGAGTTTGACGGTGATGAGCGAGAGCTCGGAGTTCTTGGAGAGCATCTGCTCCTCGGCATAGAGCTTCTCGACCATCTCGGCAATAGACTCACTCACTACAAGGGTTGTTTCGTAGACGCCCTGCGAGAAGGTGCAGAAGATGTTGGTCGTCTGGTTGATTTTCTCCAGCAGTTTGGCGTGGGTGTGCAGCAGAGTGGGGGAGTTGAGGAAGGTGTAGTCGGCCAGATTGCTGCGAACGGTGATGTCGCCAATCTTCTCGACAACGATTTTTGCCTTCTCTGCAACATTGGCCTCGAGGGTGGGTACAAGGCGGTTGAGAGCCATAATTACTGCGCTGTCGTTCACCTCTTTATCCACCATCTTCTCAATCTCTGGTTTAAGATGGCGCGCCAGTGCCGAAAGGTTAATCAGACCCTCGATTAAGGCAGCCTCCAGGAAGGGGCGTTTTTTGATTACAGCCTCCACGGCTGTTGGGATAGAAATCATAGTTTTTCTCGGTTTATGCTCCGTAACCTTTGGGGTTAAATCTCCTCTGGCGGAGCTGTTTTTGTGGTTTAGTATCCGCAAAAGTATTATTTTATATTCAATATTCCAACACGGTGTGACATAATTTTCTTTATATGCCGGTAAAAATAGTCGTTTTTGTGGAATTTTAATTTTGTCGGAAAAATGATTATATTTGCGCCTTGATATATTAATACATTTGTATGAAGAGAATACGCAACTTTTGTATCATAGCACATATCGACCACGGTAAGAGTACTTTGGCCGACCGACTTCTTGAGGAAACAGGTACCCTTTCGGAGCGCGAATTGCAGAATCAGGTCCTGGATGATATGGACCTCGAGCGTGAGAAGGGTATCACCATCAAGTCCCACGCAATCCAGATGCAGTATAAGAGGGATGGTGAAACCTACACACTCAACCTCATTGACACCCCCGGACACGTGGACTTCTCCTATGAGGTGTCCAGAGCTATTGCCTCGTGTGAGGGCGCTCTGCTGGTGGTGGATGCCTCGCAGGGTATTCAGGCACAGACCATCTCCAACCTCTACCTTGCCCTGGAGCACGACCTGGAGATCATTCCCGTCATCAACAAAATCGATATGGAGTCGGCAATGGTCGACGAGGTGAAGGATCAGATTGTGGAGCTCATTGGTTGCGACGAGAGCGACATCCTCTGTGCCTCGGCTCGCACGGGCGTTGGTATTCAGGAGATTCTGGACGCTATTGTGGATAGGATTCCTGCGCCCAAGGGCGATGAGAATGCACCTCTGCAGGCCCTCATCTTCGACTCCGTATTCAACTCCTATCGTGGCATCATCGGCTACTTCCGTGTGATGAATGGCACCATCCGCAAGGGCGACAGGGTGAAGTTCTTCAATACGGGCTCGGAGTACGACGCCGACGAGATTGGTGTGCTGAAACTCAAGTTTGTGCAGCAGGACGAGATTAAGGCGGGTAATGTGGGCTACATTATGTCGGGCATCAAGGCCTCGAAGGATGTGAAGGTGGGCGACACGATTACCCACATCGACAATCCGTGTGTGGAGGGTGTTGCCGGTTTCGAGGATGTGAAGCCTATGGTTTTTGCCGGTGTCTATCCCGTGGATGCAAGCGAGTATGAGGATTTGCGTGCCTCGCTCGAGAAGTTGCAGCTCAACGACGCCTCGCTCACCTTTGAGCCCGAGAGTTCGCTCGCACTCGGTTTCGGTTTCCGTTGTGGCTTCCTCGGTCTGCTCCATATGGAGATTGTGCAGGAGAGGCTCTACAGGGAGTTCGATATGGATGTTATCACCACCGTGCCCAATGTGTCGTTCAAGGTTACGACCAAGAAGGGCGAGGTGGTGGATGTGCACAACCCCTCGGGTCTGCCCGACCTGACGATGGTCGACAAGATTGAGGAGCCCTACATTCGTGCACAGATTATCACCAAGACCGACTACCTCGGTGCGGTCATCAAACTCTGCATCGACAAGCGAGGCACCCTTGTAAATCAGGTGTTCCTCGGCCCCGAGAGGGTGGAGATCAACTTCGATATGCCCCTTTCGGAGATTGTCTTCGACTTCTACGATAAGCTCAAGAGCATCTCGCGCGGCTACGCCTCGTTTGACTATCACCAGATTGGCTACCGCGAGAGTAGGCTCTCCAAACTCGATATTCTGCTCAACGGCGAGCCTGTGGATGCCCTTTCGTCGCTCATCTTCACCGACCACGCCTATGACTTTGGTCGCAAGATGTGTGAGAAACTCAAGGAGCTCATCCCCCGTCAGCAGTTCGATATCGCCATTCAGGCCGCCATCGGTGCGAAGATTATCGCCCGTGAGACGGTGCGCCAGGTGCGTAAGGATGTGACGGCCAAGTGTTACGGCGGTGATATCTCGCGTAAGCGCAAACTGCTGGAGAAGCAGAAGAAGGGTAAGAAGCGTATGCGCCAGATTGGTAATGTGCAGGTGCCCCAGTCGGCCTTCCTTGCCGTTTTGAAGATGGACTAAAACTCAATAGGACTATGAAAAAACTACTAATCACTCTTACTATGCTCACTCTTGCGTGTGCAGCAATGGCAGACGAAGGCCCCCAGGCTCCCGAGAGAAAAAACTGGGACAGCTACACCTATGGCCCCCTCTATGGCGATGTGGCCTCCCTTTCGATTCGTCTTTACTCGGCCAAAGATAGCTTTGGCGAGATGGTCAAGGACGAATTCTGCTACTTCCGCACCTACAAGTTCAACACCAAAGGCGATGTGACCGAGGAGTGCTATCGCAACGAGGACGGCTCGATTGTCTGGAAGGATGTCTATCAGTACGATGCAAATGGCAACACCACCGCCTACACCGAGTATCGTGGCGACGGCTCGCTCTATGGCAAGAGCACCTGGAAATACTCGCCCGAGGGACTGCTCCTGGACCGCACCCGCTACGATGGCGACGGCGGGATCTCCTATAAGTATGTCTATGAGTATGACGCTGCAGGCCACCAGATTAAGTGCAGCCACTACGGTGAGTACTACACCCTCCGTTAGGTGACCAAGAGGAAGTATGAGGGCGACAAACAGACTGAGGAGGCCGTTTACAACAGCGAAGGTAATCTCCAGAGTATGAACAAGTGGCAGTATAATAGCGACGGCAATGTCACTCTCAAGGCAAGCTATGGCGAAGGAGGTACTTTGGAGGAGAAGTATGTAACCACCTACAACGAGAATGGGCTCAAGTATAGTGTCAAACGCTATAACAAAGATGGTCTTGCGTGGGAGGACTTCTACTACTACGACGAGGCGGGCAACTGCATTAAATATTTCGAGTACTTGTCTGATGGTAAGTTGTACGTCAAGTCGTTTTACACCTACGACGAGAACAAC
>JAGBYS010000090.1 GCA_017628675.1 Tidjanibacter sp. | reverse complement strand
GCTGTTGAGTTTTGTGTATATTGACTCGATTTTGTGGTTGATTTTGGCGCCGATGGCCGTGTTACCGACATTGGTGTGGATGTCGTACGCAAAGTCGAGTGCGGTCGCGCCGATTGGGAACTTGCGCGCCTCGCCTTTTGGCGTAAAAATGACCATCTCGCTCATATAGAGCGTCATTTTTACATTCTCCAGGAAGTCGGCAGCGTCGCCTGCGGGATGAGTAAGGGCGTTGCGAACATCCTTGAGCCATTTGTCAAACTCATCCTCGGCATTGCTGTCCTGCTTGTATTTCCAGTGGGCAGCAAAACCTCGCTCGGCTATCTCGTCCATCCTCTCCGAACGAATCTGCACCTCCGCCCAAACGCCATCGGGGCGCATAAATGTTGCGTGAAGTGCCTCATAACCATTGGCTTTGGGGAAGCTTACCCAGTCACGAATTCGGTCGGGCTTGGGGGTGTAGATGTCCGTCAGGAGTGAATAGATATGCCAACACTGCGCCTTCTCAGGGATATCCTGATTGGGCTTGAAGATTATTCTTACGGCAAACAGGTCGTATATCTCCTCGAATGGTATCTTCTTGCGCTGCATCTTAGACCAGATGGAATAGACGGTCTTAACGCGGCCCGAAATGGAGAACTCAATACCTGCGGCTGTTAGTTTCTCCCTGATGGGCTGGATGAACCTATCGATAAACTCGTTGCGCTCTGCAGCGCTTGCCTCCATCTTGGATTCAATCTCTGCATAGTCGTTGGGATACATATACTTAAGTGATAGATCCTCAAGTTCTGTTTTAATTGCATAGAGTCCCAATCGGTAGGCCAGCGGGGCGAATAGATACATCGTTTCGCTGGTGATTTTTATCTGTTTGTGGCGAGGCATTGAGCCCAGAGTGCGCATATTGTGCAGTCGGTCCGCGATCTTGATGATGATAACCCTGATGTCTTCCGAGAGGGTCAAGAGTATCTTGCGGAAAGATTCGGCCTGTGCCGACACATCTTCGTTCAGTGCTGCAGCCACTTTCGTGAGGCCATCCACCATTGAAGCCACCTTGGGGCCAAAGAGGTTTTCGATGTCCTCCACCGTGTAGCTCGTATCCTCCACCACATCGTGCAACAGGGCTGCACAGGTGGATTTTACGCCCAAACCCTCCTCCGAAACAACGATTTGTGCAACAGCTATTGGGTGAAGAATGTAGGGCTCGCCCGAGCGGCGACGCACACCTTTGTGGGCCTCCTTTGCGATGAAGAATGCTTTTTTGATCATCTCCCAGTCGGCCTCGTTTTTGCAAATCTTGTTGCACGAAGCCAGGAGTCGGTTGAATTGTTGACCGATAATTTGTTCGTCTTCTGCGGTGTATCCGGCCATAAGTTTTGAGTATATTTAGGTGTTGCCGCTCCGAGGGTTGGTGTCGGATGCGATGAGAAAGTAAATTAAAGCATTGCTCGATTTTGTCGAGCAATGCTTATTGTAAATCGGTTAGTTAGATTTGGACTCCTTGAGTGCTACTCTAACTTTCTCTTCTACCTCTGCGCAGAGGGCCTCGTTCTGCTGGAGCAGAGCCTTGGTTGCATCCCTACCCTGCGCCAACTTCTGATCTCCGTAGGAGTACCACGAGCCACTCTTCTTGATGACGCCATAGTCTGCGCCCAGGTCGAGAATCTCACCAATTTTGGAGATACCCTCGCCATACATAATGTCGAACTCAGCCTTGCGGAAGGGAGGAGCAACCTTGTTCTTCACAACTTTCACCTTGGTGCGGGTGCCGAGCTGCTCGTCGCCATCCTTGATGACCGAGGTCTTGCGGATGTCGATACGCACGCTGGCGTAGAACTTCAGTGCGTTACCACCGGTTGTGGTCTCGGGGTTGCCGTAAACGATACCGATCTTGTCGCGCAGCTGGTTGATGAAGATGCAGACGGTCTTGGTTTTGCTGATGGCAGCAGTGAGTTTCCTCAGTGCCTGGGACATAAGCCTTGCCTGGAGGCCCATCTTCGAGTCGCCCATCTCACCTTCAATCTCAGCCTTTGGGGTAAGTGCTGCTACTGAGTCAATTACGATGATGTCGATGGCGCTCGAGCGGATCAGAGTCTCGGCAATCTCGAGAGCCTGCTCACCGCTGTCGGGCTGCGAAACCAACAGGTTGTCAATATCTACACCGAGTTTGGCGGCGTAGAAGCTGTCGAAGGCGTGCTCTGCGTCAATGAAAGCGGCGATACCGCCGGCCTTCTGTGCCTCGGCAATGGCGTGGATAGCCAGGGTAGTCTTACCCGAAGACTCGGGACCGTAGATTTCGATTATGCGACCTTTGGGGTAGCCGCCTACTCCGAGAGCTGCATCCAAAGTGATTGAGCCGGTGGGGATTACTGCCACCTGCTCGACGCTCTCGCTATTCATTCTCATAATTGAGCCCTTGCCAAAATCCTTCTCGATTTTGTCCAATACGGCGCTCAGGACTTTCTGTTTGTCGGGATTAACCGTAACTTTCTCTGCCATAGTGATTTGTTTTTTTATATCTTTATTATTCTAATTTTCTTCGTTATTTATTGTCGTATAGGTTGAGTAGCTCATCCTTGGTTGGGGCCTTCTCCCACCACTGGGCAATCTGCTGCCAATGGGTGGAGGTCTTCACCTTGTCGAAGATGTGGAGGATGTGTCCTTTTTCGTCAATGATAAATGTTGTGCGCACGATGCCCATATACTTGCGGCCATACATACTCTTCTCCTGCCAAACCCCATAGTTTGTGGCAATCTCTTTTTTGGTGTCCGCAATAAGAGGGAATTCCAGTGAGTGCTTGCTGCAGAAGTTCTCGTGGGACTTTACACTATCGGGGCTAACTCCCACAATCTCAAAGCCTAACTGCCTGAGTTGCTCCTTGCCTTCTTGCATACTCTTGGCCTCAAGTGTACAGCCCGAGGTGTTGTCCTTTGGGTAGAAGTACAAAATCAGTTTGCGCCCCTCGAAATCGGAGAGCTTAATGCTTTTGCCACCCTGTGTAATGCCCTCAAAGTTAGGGGCTTTTTGACCAATCTTCAGCATATCGTGAGGTTGAGTTTATCAAAGTCGAAAATCTATGGTAAAATTAATCAAAAAAAACGCAATTACCAAAGGGGTAACTGCGTTTTTTCTCTATTGTCGTCAAAAGAATCTCTCTTATTTGGTCTGCACCTTGCGGTCGATCTCCTCGATCATTCTCAGGAACTGCTTGTCGGTTTCCATAAGGTTTGTTACTGCCTTGCAGGCGTGGAGCACCGTGGCGTGGTTCTTGCCGCCGATGGCCATACCGATTGCCGACAGAGGGGCCTTGGTGTGCTGCTTGCAGAGATACATCGTAATCTGCCTTGCCTGAGCTACTTCGCGTGTGCGCTTGGGAGAGTCGAGTATGCTCTCGTCTACTCCAAGGTGTTCGCAAACGGCCTTGCGGATGCTCTCAATGGAGATCTCCTTGGGAGTGATTTTTACGTAGGTTTTGAGAATCTCCTTGGCCAGGGTGATTGTGATCTTGCGATTGAGGAAGGCTGCATTTGCCACCAGGGCCGAGAGGGCGCCCTCAATCTCGCGGATGTTGGCGTTGATGTTCTCAGCAAAGTAGTATACTACCTCCTCGGGAATCTCGGTCTGCAACTTTGCGGCCTTGTTGCGAATGATCTTCACCTTGGTTTCGTAGTCGGGCTGAGTGAGCTCGGCTGCCAGACCCCAATTTAAACGGTTGAGCAGAAGGTCGTTGATGTCCGAGAGCTCCGAGGGGCGCTTATCCGAGGTG
>JAGBYS010000089.1 GCA_017628675.1 Tidjanibacter sp. | reverse complement strand
TTAGAAGAACTCCTCCTCCTCTTCGTAGACTACGCTTGCGGCGGGAGTCTGCTTGGCGGGTTTCTCGGTGGCGCCATCACCAGCGGCGGATTGGCCTCCGCCTGCCATTGTGGCTGCCTCCTCCTGGGCC
This sequence comes from Tidjanibacter sp., assembly GCA_017628675.1. Taxonomy (GTDB): domain Bacteria; phylum Bacteroidota; class Bacteroidia; order Bacteroidales; family Rikenellaceae; genus Tidjanibacter. The sequence goes on along the minus strand of JAGBYS010000089.1, from coordinate 4,873 downwards.
TTCTTCTCCTCTTTTTTCTGTTTCTTGTAGGTGTCTACATCGATGTTGGAGTCCACATCGAAGTCGCCCAGGTTGCTGCGATACTCTGCATCCCAGTCGATCTCGCCACCCTCTTCGCCCATCTCGGCATAGACTGCATCATCGTTATAGGGCGACTCGGGCTCCCAGCAGGTGTAGTTCTTGGCACCTGGGGGGTTGTGGAAGCGGTCGCTGCGTGTAACGCCGAGGTTGCCGTCCTTCAGCACGCTGCGCAGGAACTCGCCGTAGATGGGGAGTGCCACAACCGAACCCTCACCTGCCCTGGAGAGGTGGATGCTCTGGTTCTCGCCACCGACCCATACGCCACCGACCAGATTGGGGGCTACGCACATAAACCAACCGTCGCGGTTCTCCTGCGAGGTACCGGTCTTACCGCCGACCTCCATACCGCCCGCACCAAACTCATAGATAAGGCGACGACCCGTACCGGCCTGAACAACCGTACGCATCATATCGACCATCGTGTGGGCCGTGACCTCACTGATGGCCACGGTGCTCTTGGGGGTGAACTCGGCGATGATGTTGCCGTGGCGGTCCTCAATGCGGGTTACGAATATGGGCTCGGTGAAGACACCGCGATTGACAAAGGTAGAGTAGGCGCCCACCATCTCGAAGACGCTCGCGTCGGAGGTACCAAGACAGAGAGGATATACGGGGTCGATGTAGCTCTTGACGCCCATCTTGTGGATGAACTCAGCCACAGCCTCGGGGTTGCGTGCCTGCTCCATAATCCAGGCCGAGTAGTTGTTGCGGCTGCGGGCCATACCCCAACGCAGGGGGTAGAATTCGCCGTCGTACTCAACCTTACCCGCCTCCTTGGGCTCCCACACCTTGCCACCGGGGGTCACAATCGAGGTGGGCACATTGGGCACGGTGGTACAAGGGGTCATACCGAGGTGGTCAATGGCGTAGGTGTAGATGAAGGGCTTGATGGTCGAGCCCACCTGACGCTTACCCTGCTTGGCCATATCGTACTTGAAGTAGCGGAACGAGGGGCCACCAACATAGGCCTTGATGTGGCCTGTGTGGGGATCCATAGCCACGAGCGAGGCGCGCAGGATGCGTTTGTGGTGCATAATGGAGTCGCGGGGGGTGATGAGGGTGTCGACCTCGCCTTTGTAGGTGAAGATGGTGGTCCTCACGGGCTGGTCGAAGGCGGCCAAAATTTCCTGTTCGCTGTGGCCCCAACGGCTCATCTCATAGTAGCGATCCGACTCGCGAATGGCCTTGTTGATAATCTTCTCAACCTCCTTTTTGCTGGTCTTCTGGAAGAGTACCTTGGTGTTTTTCACCTGGCGATCCATAGCCTTCTGGGTGTTGGTCATCTGCTTGACGAGTGCATCCTCGGCGTACTGCTGCATTGTGGAGTTGAGGGTGGTGTAGATCCTCAGACCGTCACGATAGATGTCGTAGTTTGTGCCGTCGGCCTTCTTGTTCTTCAGACACCAGCCATAGATGGGGTCGCTCTCCCAGCGCTCAAGCTCATACTTGTAGTCATACTCGTTGTAGAACATATTGCGTGTGGGCTTGGGCGAGGTCATCGTCAGACGAATCATCTCACGGAAGTAGGTTGCCAGACCGTCGTTGTGGGTCGAGGTTGAGTAGTGGAGCTCGATGGGCAGAGCCGAGAGCGAGTCGACCTCGGTGGAGGTGAGATAGCCCGCCTCACCCATACGCGCCAGAACAACATTGCGCCTCTTGGTGGCGTTGTTGGGGTTCCTCACGGGGCTGTACTTGGTGGGGGCATTCACTACACCCACCAGCAGGGCGGCCTCCTGGGTGTTCAGCTCGTGGGGCTGTTTGTTGAAGAAGGTTTTGGCGGCCGACTTGATACCATAGGAGTTGCTGCCGTAGAAGACGGTGTTGAAGTACATCGACACAATCTCATCCTTGGTGTAGTTGTGCTCGAGTTTCACGGCCGTAATCCACTCTTTGAACTTGGCCACCACAAGTTTGCTCGCCTTTTTGACCTTCGAGCGGGTGCGAGTGGTGTCACGAGGGAAGAGGTTCTTGGCCAACTGCTGAGTGATGGTCGAGCCACCACCCTGACCCTTATCGCCCATTGCGAGGGTCTTCACACCCACACGAGCACGCGAGATGAAGTCGATACCCGAGTGGGAGTAGAAACGCGAGTCCTCGGTGGCCACGAGTGCCTGCTCGAGTGCAGGAGCGAGCTCTTCGTAGTCCACATAGGAGCGGTTTTGCACATAGAAACTGCCGAGCACCACTCCGTCCTCGGAGATGATGTCGGTGGCAAGGTTACTCTTGGGGTTCTCCAGGTCCTCGAAGGAGGGCAGGCTGCCGAAAGCGCCACAAGCGGTTGCGGTGATGATGCCGATAATGGCCAGTGTGGGAACGAGAATCGCCACCCAGAACCAGAGGGTTACCTTTGCAGATTTTGTTAAGTCTTTATATCTCTTCATAGCTATCTAATGTGAGGTCGTCAGTATTCAAGCTACAAAGTTAAGACTTTTTATTAATATTAGGTATGATTTCTATCGAATGGCTGATTTTTCTTGCATTTAACCCCTATAGCAGGGTGTGTCGAGGGCGTGGAAAGGGGTGTGTCGGTGGGTTAGAAATTGACGCTGAAGCCTGCCGAGAAGGTGGGTTTGGAGAGCTCGCGGGTGTCGAAGTAGCAACCCAGCCTGAAGGAGATGTCGCCCTGATCGGGGAGTCTCAGCCACGAGGTGTCCAGCCACACATCGCCACCCACGCACACCGTGCCGTCCCAGCTGGCCTTGGGGCTGTCGGTCCAGAGGCGTCCCATAAGGCTCTCGGCAAAGAGCGAGCCGCGCACCCTCTTGAGCAGCACAATGCCCTCAATTCCTCGGTCGGGATAGAGGAGGGGCGTGTCGTACTGAACGCCCAAGCCAATCTGGTCGTCGGGGTAGATCTGGGTGCGTAGACCACGGGGTATGAGCCATCCGAAGTCGATGGAGTAGTTGAGCGGACCGCTACCCAGAATGTCCTGATAGGATGCCTTCCAGGTGAGGCCGTCGTTGGCACCAAAGGCGGGGGTGTAGGCCCTTGCAAAGAGGCCCACGGTGGTGGTCGTCTGGAAGGGGGCAAGACTTTTGCCCACACCGCCGATGAGGGCCACGCCCCAACGGGGTTGGAGGTTGCGGTAGGCCGAGGCTGTGTAGCTGTTCCATTGAAGGGTGGCCGCCACGAGCGTTTGTCCTCTGCTGTAGGACTTGGTTGTGGGGTTGTAGAGGCGGTTATTGGAGTGGGAGAGTTCTACGGAGGGGGTAAGCACCGAGGTCCAGTAGCTATGCTTCAGTATGACGGGCAGATAGCCCCTGGCGTAGAGCGAGTAGTAGCCACCTGCAAGGGGAGGTGTGGGCGCACTCTCGGAGTGGTCATAGGAGGCGTGATAGTCGCCCCTGTGCATCATCACACCCACGGGCTTGGAGAAGCTCGGCGAGGCGCTGCTCACATTGGCGTTCAGCTCAAACTTGGGCACAAGGCCAATATACTTCAGGTTGAGGTTGGCGCCAACAGCCCCCTTGGGCAGGTAGTATAGCCCCAGGGTGGTGATTGCATCCGAGAGCAGGTTGGCGGAGGTGGCCGTGAGTCCCAGGCGTATGTCCGTGAGGTTGCCCGAGGCCAACTGCTCGGGGCGGTAATAGATTGGCGCCCAGGAGTGAATGTTCAGAGCGTTGGCCCCCTTTGCAAAGCGACTCATCCTCACCCTTTGGCCTGTCTGTTTGGCCTCCTCGGGGCCGTAGCGCAGGGTGTCTATGCAGGGGAAATTCTCCCAGCGGTAGCGTGCCGGATTAACAATATTTCTTGGGGTGTCGGAGGCCTCAATTATTACACCCTCCTCCATTGGAGCGGTGGCCAGATGGTAGCCCGTGGCGTCGTAGCTCGTAAGTGCCAGAAGGGTGCCGTCGGGCGAGGGTGTGCCCTCAAAGGAGCCGTAGTGGGAGGTGGTCAGTTGGTGCTCCTCGAGAGTGCGGAGGTCTATGGTGTGGACCTCGTCGTAGCCCGAGAGCGTCGAGCCGAAGTAGAGGTGGCCATCCTGGACCCTAAGGTACGAGAGTGTGGCCCTGGTGGATGGTTTGACGGTGTGAAGAGTTCCCTCCTCGGGTCGGAGGCTCTGGATGGACATTCCCTCGGGCGAGGTCAGGAGCAGGTAGATGCACCCACCATCGGCCGCAAGTCCGTGACACTCAACCTCTCGGGGTAGATCCACGGTGCCACCATCATAGACTACCGTGTAGGTGCCATCCAGGTTGTAGCTCACCCAGGCTGGGGAGCCCTCGAAGTCGGTGGGGTAGAGGACATAGTCGCCCGCCTGGCGCACTCGTCGGGCGCTGCCGCTGCCATCCTTGGGGGCGCAGTAGAGTAGTGAGCCCATCTCCTGCGAGAAGGAGGAGAGCTGACTGATCTCGGTCCAGTAGAGGAGGTCGCCCACGATGGCGGGCGGGGTGTTTATGTGGCCCGTGGGGTAGAGTCGTCGCTCATAGCCCCACTCGAGGTCCACCTCCACCAGCTCGGAGGGGGTATCAAAGGTGCTCTTGAGGGCTACAATGGTGCCATTATCGGCCCATTGCGGGTAGCGATATGTTTCGTAGGGGGAGCTGTGGCGAGGATTGGAGAGGGCAATCCTTTCGGCATTGTCCTCACGCTCGGGTAGCGACTCCCAATGGTCGTTCAGACGGTCGAAGGTGTACTCAAAGAGCTCCTCGGTGGAGTAGCCGAGGTGGTGGCGCATACCCCACTCAAAGGGGGTTATGGTGTAGGGATGGCGGCGTGCGTAGTCCATAACCTCGCCCCAGGCGTAGCCACCTTTGAGGGTGTTGGCGGTGGTGACCATCTGGTAGCCGAG
>JAGBYS010000013.1 GCA_017628675.1 Tidjanibacter sp. | reverse complement strand
GCTCGATGAGTAGTGTGCGGTGCTCCTGGCGGGGTAGGGTGAGGGTGTCTGTGATGTAGTCGCCTCGGTCGTGGTTGCCCAGAACGGTGTAGACCCCCAGAGGGGCGGTTATGCGGCCGAGGGTGGCCATTGCGGCCGAATCCAGCTCGGTGTATTTGGCATTGACCATATCGCCACAATCTACCACCAGGTCGGGCTTGTGGCTCATAACCTCTGCCCTGACCCTCTCGAGGAGCCTGTGGGATGCTCTGCTGTAGCCTATGTGGAGGTCGCTGATTTGTACTATGCGGAGCCCGTCGGCACCCTCGGGGAGGTTATCGTAGTGGAGCGTGAGGTGGGTGGTGCGTAGGCTGTGACGCTCCCAGAGTGCGCCGTAGGCCATCAGGAGGGTGGCTATGAGCGAGAAGCTGAAGGCTACCTTGCGGGCCCACATTTGGCACTTGGGGCCGCATAGGAGCACAAGCGCAAGTGGAAATTTCCAGAGGAAGTTGGTGAGAAAAAGTATGAGTGCCGTGGCGCTGAAGGCCGAGAGTGCCGCCGACTCGTTCTCTATCCATTTTGCCGCCAGAAGTAATGCGAGATAGGGGATGACGCAGAGTGCCGAAAGAGTGTAGTAGAGTCTTCTTGTGGCCCTCGAGCGCGCTGCAAAGAGCGTGCGCAGGGGGTAGTACTCTATGCCGAATGTTATGATGAAGAGTAGTATGACGACCTTGAGAAACATTGTAAATCAGCGATTTGAGGTTCGATTGCGGCGCAAAGATAAGAAAAAATGGTTTAAGCGGATAAAAAAGCGAAAATATGTGCCTCGGGTGTTTTGAATTTTCGGCAAAAAACCCTATCTTTGTTTGTTTTTAGAATGTGTGTTACGATGAGCCAAGATACACTGATTGAATTGACGGATGTGGCTGTTTATCAGCCTGATGATGAGTTTTCAAGGTTTCGCTACGACAACTCTACGCAGGTGCTCTCCGAGGTGAATATGTCGGTGGGCGATGGCGAGATGGTTTACTTTATTGGTAAGGTTGGCAGCGGAAAGTCCTCTTTGTTGAAACTCCTCTATGCCGAGTTGCCAATGGTGGAGGGCGAGGCTCGTGTTTTGGGCTTCGATCTGGCTAAGTTGCGCCGCAGGGACATTCCGCAGTTGCGCCGCAGGATGGGCATTGTCTTCCAGGACTATCAGCTTCTTTGCGATAGGAGCGTTTATGAAAACCTCCGCTTTGTGATGAGGGCTACGGGCTGGAAGAATGAGGTCAAGATTCGTGCGCGTGCCGAGGAGTTGTTGGGCAGTGTAGGTCTTGAGGGTAGGGGCGATAAGATGCCCTTTGAGCTCTCGGGTGGCGAGCAGCAGAGGCTTGTGATTGCTCGTGCGCTCATTAATGACCCCCGGGTGATTCTTGCCGATGAGCCTACGGGTAATCTGGACCCCAAGTCGGCCGATGATATTATGAAACTCTTCAGGTCGATTGTGGAGCGAGGCTGCTCGGTGATTATGGCGACGCACAATGTGCAGCTCATCAGCCGCTATCCTGCACGCACCTATGTGTTCCGCAAGGGACGAATGACCTCGGTGGCGAGCGACAAACTCTCGGGCCTTTAGTGGTCGAAAGGGTGGCCACAACGGAGGTTGAAAGAAAGACGAAAAAAATATATAAAGATAGAAATATAAACTTATTGCAATGGAAAATTTGGAACAGCAGAATGTAGCCCCTCAGCAGGAGGAGTACTCGGCTTCGAGTATTCAGGTGTTGGAGGGTCTTGAGGCAGTGCGTAAACGCCCTGCTATGTACATTGGTGATATCGGTGAGAGGGGTCTTCACCACCTTGTGTATGAGGTTGTGGATAACTCTATCGATGAGGCTTTGGCAGGCTACTGTACACACATCGAGGTTTCAATCAACGAGGATAACTCAATCACCGTAAAGGATAATGGTCGAGGTATCCCTACCGACTACCACGAGAAGGAGGGTAAGTCGGCTTTGGAGGTTGTGCTTACAGTGCTTCACGCCGGTGGTAAGTTCGACAAGGGCAGTTACAAGGTGTCAGGAGGTTTGCACGGTGTAGGTGTATCGTGTGTGAATGCCCTCTCTACACTGCTTATCGCTGAGGTTCACCGTGGCGGTAAGATCTATCGTCAGACTTATAGCCGTGGTGTGGCAACATCGAAGATGGAGATTGTTGGCGATTGTGAGGATAGAGGTACTATCGTTACATTTAAGCCAGATGAGAGCATCTTCACTCATACAACGGTATATCGTTACGATATTTTGGCAAACCGCTTGCGCGAGTTGGCCTTCTTGAACAAGGGCATCCACCTCTCACTTATTGACAAGCGTCAGAAGGACGAGGAGGGTAATCCTCTCAGCGAGCACTACTACTCAAAGGAGGGTTTGAAGGAGTTTGTT
>JAGBYS010000088.1 GCA_017628675.1 Tidjanibacter sp. | reverse complement strand
CTTCACCTTTGCCTGGTTGTCGGCAATCTGTCGATTAACCGAGCGGAGTTTCACCTCCAGCGAACTCTGGATATTCTTAATCGAAGCGGGGAGAATCGACTGAATGGAGAGGATACGCTCCCTGAGGTTGCTCACCTGGGGGTTGCTGAGTTTCGCATCGCCACCCAGAGTCTTATACTCCAACACTGCATTGTTGTAGTTGGTGATATGGCTATTCCGAGTCGCATCCTCGATACCCAGGTTGGGCACGAGCTCCACCTGACCTGCAACCTTCTCAATGGATGCCTGCACATCCTTCAGGATTCTGATCTGAGTCTCGAGCTCCACGGCCTCCTCCTCCAAGCGGGCTGCCGTCTGGACATAGATGTTAGCCTCCGACTGGGAGTTGAGCGTATTGGCTTTCTTGCGGTAGTTCTCCACATTCTGGTCCACCTCCTCGAGGTCGCTACCAACGATTGCCAGACGCTCGTCCACGAACTCCATAGTGGCACGCGCTACCGCACGCTCACCCTCCTTGGCGTCCTCGTTGTAGACATAGATGAGCTCATTGACAATGTCGGCCGACTTCTGGGGAACGGCACTCTTCATACCCACCGAGATGATACTTGTGGTCTTGCTGGTGGGGGCCACCGAGAGGCTTGCAGTCAGAGCACGAGCCGCACGCTCGGGTGAGGTGACGCTCACAAAGAACTCGTTGTTCTTGCGTATCACCTTGGCGTAGTCCTCCACGAACCTCTGGTTCTTGACGATGCGGAAGATACCCACCTCGCTATAGACGGGGGTGTCATACTCGGTCGAGAACTTCTTCTCATACTCCTCGCCCAGAACCGAATATTTGATAATACCGCTTGCGCTATTCTCGGCGAGTTTCAGCTCCATAGCAAAGCCCCTCATAAGCGAGTCGATGACCACGTGTGCGGGGACTGCGGGGGCATAGACCTCCACCTTGCGGAGTTTGGCCTGAGCCTTATAGACAATATTCAGGTTGAGATTCTCCACAACCTTCTGCATAAGCGACCTGGAGCGCAGGATTGTCGCCTCGTTATCCACCACCGAGGTCTGACGCATCATCCTCAGGTTGGTCATAGTGGTCACATCGGACTTGACGCTACGCGAGGCGTTCTCATCGATGTAGATGGTGGCCGACGAGGAGTAGACCTTGGGCGAAATCTTGCAATAGAGGAAGCCCAAGCCGAGGCACAGGACTACCGAGATGAGGAACCAGAACCAGTTACCCGTGAAGAACTTCCAAATGCTCCTCAGCGAGATGCTCTGCTCCTGCTGCTCATTCTGCTGTTCAAAATTGCTGTTCTGTATATTGTTGTTTTCCATAATTCTCTGCAAAAAGTATTTTACCTATCGGCGTGAAACAAACGAAATGTAGTAGAACATCATCGCGATGGAAGTTCCGAGCGAAGCCAGCGAGGTGATCACAGGGAAGTAGGTTGTGAAGGTCGAAACCGACTTAGCCTTGGTGCCCACAGCCTCAACATAGACCACATCGTTCTGTTTGAGGTAGAAGTAGGGCGACGAGAAGATATTCTTCGACTTGAGGTTCATAATCTCCACGTGCCTCTGGCCACCCTCCTCACGGATGACCATAATCTTCTCGCGGTTGCCATAGACAGTCAGGTCGCCCGCAAAGCCGAGCGCCTCCAGAAGGGTGAGCCTGTCGCCGGGGAAGTTATAGGTGCCAGGGCGTGCCACCTCACCGATGACCGTCACATAGAAGTTGAGCATCGTGACTGTCACTACGGGATCGGGCATAACGCTCTCGAGTTGTGCCTTGATGGTTTCGGCAATCTCCTCACGGGTGAGTCCCTCCACCTTGATCTCGCCCAGCACGGGGAAGTCGATAGTGCCGTTGCTGCGCACGGTGTAACCCTCATAGCTGACATTGGAGATAACCCTGCTCGAGGAGTTGGAGGCCGAAGTAGCGTTGGCTATCTGCGAACGAGCCGAGAAGAGGTTGTAGGGGATTGCCAGCTCGGGCTTGGAAGAGGATACCGAAATGGCAAGCACATCGCCAGGTTGGATGGTGTTGATCTGTCCTGCTACGCCCTCCAACTGACCGCCCTCGACGATCTCCTGGAAATAGGCAAGGTCTTTGTGGCTGCCACACGAGGTGAGCATAACCGCTGCCAAAGCGCACAAAATGATTCGTTTGAACATAATTTTGCTGTATCTTTTTTGGTTAATATTCCCTTTAAGCGGACAAATATACTCACTTTTTCCGTTTTTCCCATCTACGATGGGGAAATTATTAAAAGTTGAAAGTTGAAAATTGAAAATTGAGGGTTAAAAAACAAGGGCTAAAGGGGCTAAAGGG
>JAGBYS010000087.1 GCA_017628675.1 Tidjanibacter sp. | reverse complement strand
TGGAGCGGAAGACGAGGCTCAAACTCGCGACCCTCAGCTTGGAAGGCTGATGCTCTATCAACTGAGCTACTTCCGCAGTTCTCAGCACCAAACTCTCTGGCACGCCAAAAGTCGACTCTCATCCCAAGCGCCGACCCTCTTTTTTGTGGCTTCGAGTTCACTACCGATAACCACAAAAGAACAATCCACCATTTGCTGATGAATTGAACTTTTGAAGTGTGGGAGAGGATGGATTCGAACCACCGAAGGCGTTGCCAACAGATTTACAGTCTGCCCCATTTGGCCACTCTGGAACTCTCCCAATATGTTTTGTTGCCGCGCATCCCTCAATGCTTGGACTTAGAGCCGATGGAGGGATTCGAACCCCCGACCAGCTGATTACAAATCAGCTGCTCTGGCCAACTGAGCTACATCGGCAGCGGTTTGCCCTTATTTGGGGTTGCAAATATATGCGTTTTTTTTGATTCCACAAAATTTGCGCAACATTTTTTCAAAAATTCACTTCCAACATTCCGAAGAACCTCAATTCTCCACCCGCGCGTCATATTACCAGGCGGAAAATCGGCACAAAAATACAACTCTTTTCTTTATAAAAAAATAATTGGGCGAGTTTTTTGCTCTTTAGCCGTGATTTTTAGTTATCTTTGTGCATAACAAGGCTGAAAATGAGAAGAGTAATACTTATATATATAATATGCGCGTGTGCGGGAGGGTCGCTACACGCCCAGCAGTTGGGCGACTTTTTGTCGCAGGCAAGGGGCGGCAATTCTGTGGCTCAGTACAATACGGCGATGTGCTATCTCCACGGCTGGGGCACAGAGCCCGACACGGTGCGATACCACCACTATCTGCGTCTGGCTGCCGAGGGAGGACTCGAGGAGGCCTCCACCGCACTTGCCAACCACTACTCCCCCTTCGCACCCGAGCTTGCAGCCTACCTGCGTGGGGGCCAGAGCACCCTACCCTACAAGTACCACTATCGCTCCTTCGACCAGGGGTGCTACTACGGCGAGTTGCGCCGAGGTATGCGCGACGGCTACGGCAGGTTCATCTGGGATGACGGGCGTCATCTTGTGGCCTACTGGGAGGATGGCGAGCCCCACGGTATGTGTCGCCTGAGCGACGCCACCCAGACCACCTACGGCCACTTCGACAACTTCTCCGGCACGGGAGCCATCATCCTTGCCGAGGGTTTGCAGTTCGAGGGGATTGAAGGTGCGGTCATCTATGTGGGCTACATCGAGGAGGGTGTGCCGAGTGACCTTGGGGCCTTCTACGACGCCGAGGGTCGCAACATCTACTACGGTCCCTTGAAGGACGGCAGGCCGAGCAGCCCCGCAGCCACCAACTACCCCTACCGTTGGGCACACGAGGAGCTACCCGAGGGCGAGAGTTGGGAGGGCGAGAGCCTTGATGGTGTGCGCCACGGCTTTGGTATCTATCGTTGGGCCGATGGTGCTTGGTGGTGTGGCTTCTGGGAGCGAGGCCGCCGCGAGGGCTCGGGACTCTATATGAGGGCCGACGGTGCGCCAATGACGGGCCTCTGGTCGGGAGATGTACTTCAGTAGCACCCCGCCACTCAGCCAATCCTCTTACATTCCACTTGTGATGGCAGTTCCGAAGCAAGGCGGCAGGAAGAGCGCTAACTTGTGGTTCCACTAAAAGTTTTTGGTGCCGCTTTTTACAAAAAGCTGCAAAAAGGCAGAAATGAAACGGAGCATCGCCCACTGCTGGTGCGACACTCCGTCTCTCCCTTCATTAACTAACCAAATTCCTTTATCTCTATTCTATTATTTGCCGATGGCGCTCTCAATGGACTCCAGGTTGCGTGTCATCGCCACCTCCACCACCCCCTCGTGTGACAGGAGGAAGATCATAGGCGATGCCTCGGAGTCGTAGAAGCTCCTCTCGAGCTCTCCCGAGGAGGCGCAATAGATGCTCCATCCGAGTGGGCTCTTCTCCCCTGTGAGCTCCACGATACCCTCGGGCGTCTGGTTGATGGCCACTGCCACCAGCGCCAATTCACCCCTCTGGGCAGCCCCCACCAGCACCTCATTCTGCTCGATGCTCTGCATCGTATCCACGCACGAGGGGCAGGTCGTATCGACCACCACGAGCACCACTCTTCTACCCCTAAGGTCGGAGAGTCGGGCACCGTTGCCCTCGGCGTCATAAATCTCAATATCCTCGGCCTGGGCGCCTACCCTGTTGTGGCCAAGAAGCCCCTTCAGGCGGGGGATATACTCCTTATTCTGGGCAAGGACTCTCTCATCTTCCCACACCCTATCTAACAGTTCCTCAAAGGCCTCCTCGTTTCTCACGGGCGACCAGAGGCCATAGAGGTAGTGGTTTACCCACTCCGTCCAGAGGTGGTAGCCCACAGGGTCGGCCACCATAACCTCAACAAACTCGTCGGTGGCTCTGCTGCGGATCTCCTTGTCGGCCTCGAGCAGCAACTCGGCCCACTCCAGAAACATCTGCTCCGAGGAGTCCACGCTCTCGAGAATCAAAGAGGGGTCGTAGTCGGCCCAGAAGCCCTCGGGCGAACGGTGGGCGTTAGCACATCCACCACACACTCCCACCGCAAGCAGCAGTGAGCAGGCCATCAGGGCCAAGGTGGTATGTCGCACTCCCCACATTTCTCTCCACTCTTTTATTTCACATCGGCATTATACTCGATGCACTGACCCTTCACCAAGTGGTCACACTCGATTGTGGGCACGGCGCCCTCGGTGTAGCAGTCTGCAATCTCCACCCACAGGTGCTCGCCGGGCTGGAGTCCGCGCAGGTTGTACTCGCCACGCTTGCCACCAACAGCCACATAGGCGTCACGATAGATGGGGGCAACGCCCGTGTTCTTGATATCCACCACAACCGAAGTACCCTTCACACGGTAGTCGAGGATGGTGTACTCGTAGCCCATAGCCATAGCAGCCTCCTTGATGCGCTCGGCCTTCTGGTAGCGGGGCTGGTCGTTGCCGATGATGTATGTCATATGGAACTTGGCGACCTCATCCTCGAAGACTCTGCCGTGCCAACCCTCCTTGTCGAGGCAGTGGCGCTGGTCGTCGGTGGTGTAGTAGTTGAACTCACCGCCAAAGGGCGAGTGTTTGTAGCGCTCCTCGCCAAAGACTTTCCACATACGGGTATTGTAGTCGTCGTGGTCCTCACACATAAACGAGTCGTCGAAGTTGCCAAAGGGCAAATCCAGGAGCGTCTTATCCATCTGGAAGGGGCCGTAGAACGAGTCGCCCGCATCGATCGAGATGCTCCACGAGCAATCCTCGAAATACTCATCCATACAGAGGAAAAACTCCTTCTGGAACTCCTTGCTGGGGAAGGTCTGACCCTTGATGTAGAGGCCGTCGTAGATGTGGTACTCGGCCCACAGACCGTAGCCCGTCTGAACGAATGCCAAGCGGGGGTCTTTGTCGTAGCGCTCGGCGAACTGACGGTGGAACTCCTTGTGGAACCTCTGGAGCTCGGGGTGACGCCAGTCGGGGAACTCGGTATCCTTACCCTCGCTCTTGGAGGTGCGCTGCTCGTAGTCGGGCAGAGCCTTGATGTAGTCGGGCACCGCCGAGGTGTAGCCGGGGTAGGTGTAGCGGAAGCGCACAACCGCCTGGTGGCCACGCGAGGCTACCTGCTCCAGAAGCCTATCCATAGGCGACCAATCGAAGACATCCTTCTCTTTGCAAACCTCATTGTAGAGCATATACGAGAACTCCAGCTGTACATAATCGGCCGTCTTGGCCACTCCTGCGGTGTTCCACACCACAATGCCAGTCATAGGCTGCACGCCCGTAACCTCACTTTGGAGCGGCACACGCTGATATTCGTGGAAATCTGTGTTCTCTTCCATAGTGCAGGCGGCTACACTCACTGCCACCAAAAGCAGAATCAAATGTTGTAGTTTTTTCATAGTAGTCGTCTTGTTTTAATAAGGTTTGCGTTAAATCTTTTCTGTTATGCTATTTGATATAGTCCGAAATCATCTTCGAGAGCTCGGCATTCTCCACCGTGCCGTCGAACTTCTCGGCACCTGCGCCATAGGCGAAGTAGGGTACCATAATGCCATTGTGGCCCTCGTTTGCGAAGTTCACCTCCACGGTGCCCTCCTCGATGTTGCCCCACAGCAGGGTCATAGCGCCCGTTGCGTGGTCGGCAGTAACGACAACCAGGGTCTCGCCATCCTTCTCGGCCCACTGGAGCACATCGCCCACCACGCGGTCGAAGTCCAGAATCTCCTCCACGGCAGCATCCACCCTATTGGCGTGCAGCCAGTCGTCGATACACGAGCCCTCAATCATCATCACAAAGCCCTCCTTGTTGTCCTTGGAGAGCATATCGAGGCCCTTGCCCACCATATTGCGGAACATATCGCCCCTCTGGCCACTCAGCGCCGAAGGAAGTTCCAGCGGTGCCATCACAGCAGCCACGGGAAGTTTTTCGGCAGCCATCAGCTCCTGCTCACTCTCGCAGGTGGTGTAGCCCTT
>JAGBYS010000086.1 GCA_017628675.1 Tidjanibacter sp. | reverse complement strand
ATCACGGATCTCGGTCAGGAGAATCTCCTCCTTGGTAGGCTTGGGCTCGGGTGCAGGAGCGGGTGCGGGGGCAGGAGCTGCCTTCTCTTTCTTGCCAAGCTCGGAGATGATGAGGATGAGGAGGAATACACAGAGGGCAATAATCAGGAAATCAACAACATTCTGAATGAAAGCGCCGTATTTCCACATAACGGGAGCCTCGGCGGTGCCGCCAATCTTCAGAGCCAAGTCGGTGAAGTTCACATTGCCCAGCAACATACCGATGGGAGGCATCAGAATATCGTTCACGAGCGAGGAAACAATCTTACCAAAAGCGCCACCGATGATAACACCGACTGCCATATCTACGACATTACCCTTGAGCGCAAATTTCTTAAAATCGGACAAAAAAGCCATAGTGAAAAAAATAAGTTTTAGTTAAAATAGTTTTGATTCGTGACACAAATATAAGAATAAATTTTGCAATCTATAAATTAAAATGTAACTTTACACAGCCCTAAGGCCATTTTGCCACACGGCACACCTCGGGGCGACAACCTAAAACACCTTGAAACTATGTTGAAAATCTCGGCAAAGAGCCACTCGCTCCCCATCTCGCCCATCCGTAGGCTTGTGCCTCTGGCAGAGGCCGCCGCAGCGCGAGGAACCCACATCTACAAACTCAACATCGGTCAGCCCGACATCCACACCCCCGTGGAGGCAGTGGAGGCTGTGCAGGCCATCCAGGACCAGATCTTCCCCTACTCCCACTCGGCGGGCCTTATGCCCTATCGCCAGAAGCTCGTGGAGTACTACCGCAAGAACGACATTGAGCTCGATGTGGAGGATATCATCGTGACGCTCGGTGGTACGGAGGCCGCACAAATGGCTATGCTCATCTGCGCCAACCCCGGCGAGGAGATTCTTGTGCCCGAGCCCTTCTATGCCAACTACAACACCTTTGCCGCGAGCTACGACACCATTCTTGTGCCCGTGCCCAGCACCATAGAGAACGACTTTGCGCTGCCCCCACGCGAGGAGTTCCTCAAGAGAATCACCTCGCGCACGCGCGCTATACTTATATGTAACCCCAACAACCCCACAGGACACCTCTACACCCGTGAGGAGATGCAGATGCTTGCCGACCTTGCAGCCTACCACAACCTCTACCTCATCAGCGACGAGGTCTATCGCGAGTTCTGCTACGACGGCACCAAGCAGATTTCGGCTCTCTCACTCAAGGGTATTGACGACCACGTGGTGGTCATCGACTCCGTGTCGAAGCGCTACAGTATGTGTGGCGTGAGGCTCGGCAACATCGTTTCGCGCAATAAGGATGTCATCGCCGCCGCCCTCAAGTTGGCCCAGGCACGCCTTTCGCCCCCCTACTTGGCACAGATTGCCGCCTCGGCAGCAATGGATGCTCCACAGAATTACTACGACGATGTGGTGGCCGAGTACACATCCAGGCGTAACTGCCTCGTCGAGGAGCTCAACAAGATTCCCGGTGTCTACTGTCCCAAGCCTCAGGGCGCCTTCTACACAATGGCCCACTTCCCCGTGGATGACTGCCACAAGTTCGCCTCGTGGCTCCTGGAGGAGTTTTCCTACAATGGGGCTACCGTGCAACTCGCACCCGCTGCGGGTTTCTACGCCACCAAGGGCAAGGGCACCCAGGAGGCACGCATCGCCTATGTGCTCTGCAAGGAGGACCTGCTGGCCGCCTGCGAGTGCCTGAGGGAGGCACTGAAGGTCTACCCCGGACGAATTGACAAAGAGTAAAGAGTAATTAGTAAAGAGGATATAGAAGTAGGAAATATGAAAAAAATACTTTTTGTCTGCCTGGGGAACATTTGTCGTTCTTCGGCGGCGGACGAGATAATGAGAGTGAAGGTGGCCGAGGCGGGCCTTGCCGATGAGTTTGAAATCGACTCGGCGGGCACCTATGGCGGTCACGCAGGCGACCTTCCCGACCCACGAATGAGGGCCGCAGGAGCACGCCGTGGCTACCGTTTCACCCATCGCAGCCGCAAGGTCCGCAGCGACGATTTTGAGCGTTTCGACCTGCTGCTCGCAATGGACGACTCAGTCTATGAGTCGCTCTCGAGGCTCGCACCCACGGTGGAGGCTCTCCAGAAGCTCGAGCGTATGGCCGACTACATACCCGCCCACTTCGGTTTCGACTATGTACCCGACCCCTATTATGAGGGTGCCGAGGGCTTTGAGTTGGTGCTCAATATGCTCGAGGAGGGGTGCGACACACTGCTGGGTAGACTAAAGTAGCAGCACACCCTCTTTGATGATTGATTTAGGGCCAAGGACACCCACTTTGTCAATCCCACCGGTCTT
>JAGBYS010000085.1 GCA_017628675.1 Tidjanibacter sp. | reverse complement strand
GTGACCGATGGAAACCTCGTCGGTCCAAGGTATGCGCTCGACAAAATATTTGAGGTTGTCGAGATTCAGATCGTGACCCGCATTAAGACCCAGGCCACATCTGCGAGCCTCCTCGGCAGCAGCCACATAAGGCTCAATCGCTTTCTCCCTATCGGTGTAGTAATCACGAGCATAGGCCTCCGTATAGAGTTCCACTCTATCGGCACCACACTCCTTAGCACCACGCACCATCTCGGGCACGGGATCCACAAAGACCGACACTCTTATACCCTTCTCCTTAAACTGAGCAATCTTGTGAGTCAGAAAATCTCTATAGGTCACCGTATCCCAACCGGCATTAGAGGTAATAGCCTCGGCAGCATCGGGCACAAGGGTTACTTGTGCAGGAACAACCTCGAGCACAAGATCGGTAAAAGAATCTATGGGATTACCCTCTACGTTCAGTTCGGTAGTCACCAACTCCTTGAGATTCCTCACATCGTCATAGCGAATATGGCGGCCATCGGGACGGGGATGAACAGTGATTCCCTCGGCACCAAAGCCCTCAATACGGCGTGCAGCAAGAAGCACATCGGGCAGATTTCCGCCACGAGAGTTGCGTATTACGGCAACTTTGTTTATATTTACACTCAATTTAGTCATACTTTCCATTCATTAATGTTAGCTTTATACAGAAGTTTTAGGTAATTTTGCGAGTGTAAAGTTATCACAAATTTTGTGAAATGAAAATAATTTTGTTTTCGCGCCCCTCAAAAAATAGTTCCATTGAACTTTTTGGCGCACTGATAGAGAGCATTAAGGCTCGCAAGATAGCATTTTCGGTCAACGATTTGGCCGCCGATTGGTTCATAGAGCAGGGTGGCAAAGGCATTACCAAGGCCGACAGTTACTCCTCTATGGCGGATGTAGTGACCGACGACTCGATAGTTCTCTCCTATGGTGGCGACGGCACATTGCTGAGTGCGGTGCGTCATCTGGAGGGTCGCCCCACCCCAATTCTGAGTATCAACTCGGGGCGCCTTGGGTTCCTCGCAATAGCCTCCCAGGACGAGGTGGAGAAGACTCTCGACGAGCTCCTTTGTGGCAACTACACCACCGAGCGACGCACCCTTCTCAGAGTTGAAGGAGATATTGAAGATGGACTATCTTTCCCTTTGGCTTTCAATGAATTTTCCATTCAGCGCCAACATATGGGAATGATCGGAATCAAGGTCGAGATTGATGGTCGCAATGTGGCAGGATACTGGAGCGATGGAGTGCTCGTTGCCACCCCCACAGGTTCCACCGCCTACTCGCTGAGTGCAGGTGGCCCCATTCTTGCTCCCGAGTGCAACTGTATGGTCCTAACGCCCATTGCCCCTCACAACCTCACGATGCGTCCTGTGGTAGTTCCCGACAGTTGCCGCATTAGGCTCACCATTGAGTCAAGGGATCCCTATGCGCTGGCCGCCATTGACAACGAGAACTTCGTCATAAAAGACGGAGCGTCCTTCACCATCACCAGGGCTAAGGAGGAGGTTTTTTTGATCAAGCCACAAAATATATCCTTCTACGAAGCGTTAAAAAAGAAGATGATGTGGGGCTTCGACGGCAGAGAGTCGAAATTTTAGCCACGAGAGCTACTAAAACCACCCAATACCTATTGTAATAAGAGAAGTTTTTAGTACATTTGCGCGTTTAATTTGTAAGCAATGAGCGAGAATAAAATATTGAAAAATATTCCCACCCACGTGGCCATCATTATGGACGGCAATGGCAGATGGGCCCAGGAGCGAGGCAAAGAGCGCACCGAGGGCCACATTGCGGGCGTGGAGGCTGTGCGCAAAGCGCTCAAGGCGGCTGCCGCCGAGGGTGTGCGTTATCTAACGCTCTACACCTTCTCTACCGAAAACTGGGGCCGCCCCAAGGAGGAGGTGGATGGCATTATGGAGCTCTTTTGCCGCAGCGTTGTGGCCGAGACTCCCGAGCTCAAGGCCCAGGGCGTGAAGGCAAGGATTATGGGCGACAGAAGTGCCCTCTCCGAGAAGGTCAACCACTACATCGACAAGATTGAGAGCGAGACGGCCGATGGCGACCGCATAACTCTCATCTTCGCAATGAACTATAGCTCGCGCCACGAGATCACCCAGACCGTAAAGAATCTGGCCCAGATGGCATCTGAGGGCAAACTCTCACCCGAGAGCATCAACGCCGACCTCATATCCGATAGCCTCTATTCGAGGGAGTATCCCGACCCCGACCTGGTAATCCGCACCGGCGGCGAGTATAGGCTCAGCAACTTCCTTATGTGGCAGTCGGCCTACAGCGAGCTCTACTTCACCCCCACCCTTTGGCCCGACTTCGACAAGGACTCCTTCCGCGAGGCCCTCGAGGCATACAGCCATCGCAAGCGCCGCTTTGGCCTTGTCGAACCCAAAAACGATTCCGAAAAATAGATTAACGACACAATGTATAAAAGACTGACACTCCTACTTTCACTGCTGGCACTCACCACCACTGCGCTGTGGGCTCAACAGACCGAGCCCGCAATTATTGCTGTGGAGGGAGAGGCGCCCACAGAGAGTACCACCACTGATTCGCTTGCCGTCGCACTCGACCCCAACGCACCAATGGCCGACTATTCAGCCCCAAAGAAGTACATCATCCGCGACATTAAGGCCGATGGCATCAAGTACCTCGACGCCAATATGCAGATTAACTCTTCGGGACTCGCCGTTGGTGACGAGATTACCATCCCCGGCAGAGAGATTTCCGACGCTATCACCCGCCTGTGGAGCAAGCAATACTTCTCGGATGTACAGATCTATGCAACGCCCGTTGGCGACAGCGTAGATCTTCACATCATACTTGCCGAGCGCCCCAGGATTTTCCGCTGGCTCTTTGAGGGTATTTCCAATAGCGCCACCAACACGCTCACCGAAGAGCTCAAACTCAAGCGTGGTGCCGAGACACTCACGGACTACAACATCGAGAAGCGTGTCAATCAGATCAAGGATCACTACATCCACAAAGGCTGGCGCAATGTGGAGGTAACTC
>JAGBYS010000012.1 GCA_017628675.1 Tidjanibacter sp. | reverse complement strand
AGCCCTTTTAGCCCTTTTAGCCCTTTTGGCCCTTAGACAAAAAAACAGCGGAGGTCGAAGTGAAAAAATCAAAAAAAACTCAGATAACGGGATGAATGCAATGGCACAACGGAGCCAGCGAATTATGGAATCACTACCGACCACCGTGCCTTGAAACAAAAAATCAAAATAACGGAGGGAATTTTTTGCCAACAAGATGGGCGAGTCCGCAGCTTACTCGAGGTAAGTGAGGAACTCGCCCTTTGAAGGTGGTGAAAAATTCACCCGCTATTTTGATTTTTTCACTTCTACCTGGTCAAACGACTCAATAATATCGCCAATCTTAATATCATTGTAGGACTCAATATTAAGACCACACTCCATATTGGTCATAACTTCTTTGGCGTCGTCCTTGAAGCGCTTGAGCGAGCCGAGGCGACCGGTGTAGATAACGATACCGTCGCGGATGACACGGATGGGTGCAGTACGGGTGATCTTACCCTCACGCACAATACCACCGGCAATGGTACCCACCTTGCTGATCTTGAAGGTCTCGAGCACCTCCACGGTACCCATAATCTCCTCCTTCATCTCGGGCTCCAACATACCCTCGATTGCATCCTTGATGTCGTTGATGGCGTCGTAGATGATCGAGTACATACGGATCTCGATAGCCTCATTCTCGGCCAGCTTGCGAGCACCCACGCTGGGACGCACCTGGAAGCCCACGATGACCGCATTGGAGGCAGCCGCGAGGAGCACATCGCCCTCGGTAATCTGACCTACGGCCTTGTGGATGACATTCACCTGTACGGTCTCGGTGGAGAGCTTCAGCAGCGAGTCGGTCATAGCCTCAATCGAGCCGTCCACATCACCCTTAACGATGATATTGAGCTCCTTGAAGTTGCCGATAGCGATACGGCGACCAATCTCGTCGAGGGTTACGTGCTTCTGGGTCTTGATGCCCTGGATGCGCTGCAACTGCTCACGCTTGGTGGCAATCTCGCGTGCGCTCCTATCGTCGTCCATAACATTGAACTTGTCGCCCGCCTGGGGTGCGCCATTCAGACCGAGCACCAGAACGGGGGTTGCGGGACCTGCCTCGGCAACCTTCTTGCCGTGCTCGTTGAACATTGCCTTCACACGGCCGGTGTGAGTACCCGAGAGGATGACATCACCGGTGCGGAGGGTGCCGCTCTCCACAAGCACGGTAGCCACATAGCCACGGCCCTTGTCGAGCGACGACTCGATAACTGTACCCACAGCCTTCTTGTTGGGGTTGGCCTTCAGGTCCAGAAGCTCGGCCTCCAGGAGCACCTTCTCGAGGAGTTTGTCGAGGTTGATACCCTGCTTTGCGGAGATCTCCTGCGACTGGTACTTACCGCCCCAATCCTCCACGAGGTAGTTCATATTGGCCAGCTGCTCCTTGATGGCCTCGGGGTTAGCCGAGGGTTTGTCTATCTTGTTGATTGCGAAGACCATAGGAACGCCTGCGGCCACTGCGTGGTTGATAGCCTCCACAGTCTGGGGCATCACCTTATCGTCGGCTGCCACGATGATGATTGCCACATCGGTAACCTGAGCACCACGGGCACGCATCGCCGTAAATGCCTCGTGACCGGGGGTATCGAGGAAGGTGATGGTCTTGCCGTCGAGCTGCACACTGTAGGCACCGATGTGCTGGGTGATACCACCCGCCTCACCGGCAGTCACATTGGTCTTGCGGATGTTGTCCAGCAGCGAGGTCTTACCGTGGTCCACGTGGCCCATAACGGTAACGATGGGGGGACGGGGCAGCATATCCTCTTCGCTGTCGGCCGACTCCTCGATGGCCTCCTGAATGTCGACGCTCACGAACTCCACCTTGAAGCCATACTCCTCGGCCACAATCACGAGAGCCTCGGCGTCCAGACGCTGGTTGATAGATACCATCAGACCCAGGTTCATACAGGTCATAATAACCTCCGTAACGGCCACATTCATCATCGTTGCCAGGTCGCTCACGGTCACAAACTCGGTCAGCTTGAGGGTCTTGCTATCGCTGATCGACTGCTCAAACTCGGCCTCCATACGCTCGGCCACAGCCTGGCGTTTCTCCTTGCGGTGAACAGAGCCTTTGCTCTTGGCACCCTTGGCGGTGAGCCTTGCCAGGGTGTCCTTAATCTGCTTCTGCACCTCCTCGTCGCTCACCTCGGGGCGAACTACGGGCTTGGGTGCGGGCTTATTGTGTTTGTTCTTCTTGTCCTTCTTCGAGGAGGGCTGCTGGCCGTTCTGGCCGCCACCCTGACCACCCTGCTGGGGCTTGCCGCCGCCGTGCTGGGGCTTGGTCACATCGACCTTGTCTTTGATGCGCTTGCGCTTCTCGCGGTGCGAGGGCTCCGAGCCTTTGCGCAGGCTGTCCACATCGATCTTGCCGAGCACCTTGGGGCCCGAGAGGTTTGTGTTCTCCAGACGGAACACATCGCCACTCTCGGCCAGACGCTCGTCGTAGGTCTTATTCTGAGCCTCGCTGTCGGCCACGGGTGCTGCCTGCTTCTTCACCACAGGCTCCTGAGCCTTGGGCGCAGGTGCAGCCTGGGGCTTGGGTGCGGGTTTCACCTCGGGCTTGGGAGCGACCTCTGCGGGCCTCTCCTCCACCTTCTTGGGCTCGGGTTTCACTTCGGTTGCAGGCTGGGGTGCGGCTGCAGGTTTTGGTGCGGGTTGCTCGCTCCTAACCTCCTTGTTGGGTGCCACCACCTTGGGCTCCTCGGCCTTGGGAGCCGCTGCGGGCTCGAGGTCAATCTTGCCGACCACCTTGGGAGCGGGCACCTCGGTACGAATGAAGCTACTATTCTTGATGATAACCTCCCTCTCCTCTTCGCCACTCTCCTTGCGGTCACCAAGCGACACACTCTCCTGCTTGATGTGCATACGCTCACGCACATTGGCCCTCTCGCCGCCGAGATGATTGCCACCGAACTCCTTCTCCAGAAGCGCATAGACATCGCTCTCAACAAGCGTGTTGGGTGCTACATCCTTGATTCCTTTCTTCTCGAGAAATTCGGTAATGGTGCCCAGACCAACCTTGAACTCTCTTGCAACCTGTACGAGTCTCAGTTTCTT
>JAGBYS010000084.1 GCA_017628675.1 Tidjanibacter sp. | reverse complement strand
TTAAAACTTCCAACTTTCAATTTCATTTCGTATATTTGTGGGAACAGAACTTAAAAACCACTTTACTACTATGGAGATTTGGCATATTTGGGCTATTGTAGCCACACTATTTATTATTGGTGAGATGCTCACCGCCGGTTTTGCACTCATCTGCTTCGCTGTGGGAGCCGTGGGTGGCGCCATTGGTGCTGCAGCGGGTGCCTCAATGGAGTGGCAGCTCGGCATCTTCGCCATTGCTACCTTTGTGGCCTTCCTGGCCGTCAGACCCCTACTGAAGAGGCTCTCCGCCAAGGATGAGGTTGCCACCAATGCCGATGCGCTCATCGGTCGCACCGCCAAGGTGACCGAGTGTATCGAGGTTGACGGCAGGGGCCGTGTGGCCATCGATGGCGACATCTGGCAGGCCGAGAGCGACGAGGCCACCGACATCCTCGAGGGCGAGAAGGTGGAGATCATCTCTCGCGAGAGCATCATCCTCAAGGTAAAACGCAAATAATAACCTATTAAATCTTATAAAACTATGGGAACAATGACAGTAGTTATTGCATTGGTAGCCATTGTGGTTATCTATGTACTCTCGGGTCTGACGATCGTTCAGCAGAGCGAAACCTGCATCGTGGAGCGATTGGGTAAGTACAACAAGACCCTCAACTCGGGTATCAACATCATCTGGCCTATCCTCGAGAAGCCTCGTCGCATCTACACCCGCTACTCCTATCAGGACGGCTACGGCAATGTCATCGTGAGGTTCCGCGACACCCCTCGCATCGACCTTCGCGAGCAGGTCTACGACTTTCCCGAGCAGAATGTGATCACCAAGGATAATGTGACCACCCGCATCAACGCGCTGCTCTACTTCCAGATTGTGGATGCCGTAAAGGCCGTCTATGAGATCAACAACCTGCCCAACGCTATCGAGAAGCTCACCCAGACCACCCTGCGTAATGTCATCGGCGAGTTGGAGCTCGACGAGACTCTCACTTCGCGCGACACCATCAACGCCAAGCTGCGCAATGTGCTCGACGAGGCCACCAACAAGTGGGGCGTGAAGGTCAACCGTGTGGAGCTCCAGGACATCACCCCTCCCGAGAGTGTGCGTGACGCTATGGAGCAGCAGATGCAGGCCGAGCGTGAGCGTAGGGCCAAGATTTTGCGTGCCGAGGGTGAGAAGCAGTCGGCCATCCTCTCCTCCGAGGGTGAGAAGCAGTCGCAGATCAACTATGCAGCCGCCGACAAGGAGGCTCAGATTCTCAAGGCTCAGGGTGAGGCTGAGGCCAAGGTACTCCAGGCCAACGCCGAGGCTGAGGCTATCCGCCGTGTGAGCGAGGCCATCGCCAACACCAAGACCGACCCCGCAACCTACCTGCTGGCCGTTAAGTACATCGAGACCCTCAGGGAGATGGCAAGCGGTCAGGACAGCAAGACTGTCTATATGCCCTATGAGGCCAGCTCCGTGCTCGGCTCACTGGGTGGCATCAAGGACCTGTTCCCCACCAAGTAGGAGATAACAGACACATATTATGGGCGCGCTTTGAGCCGCCCTCTACTCAGAGGCGAGTTTCTCGTTTGCTATAGGCAAACGGCGATCTCGCCTCTTTGTTTAGCACCACAACTCCACAAAAAAAATTTAACGAAAGGCTTGGAGATTCA
>JAGBYS010000083.1 GCA_017628675.1 Tidjanibacter sp. | reverse complement strand
TTCAAGGCCGTGTCGCTTATGGCCCTGCTGGAGATTGGCGGCCTGAACCTCAACCGCATAATCGTCTGCGGCCCCAGCAAGACGAAGAATATCGAGGGCTCCAATGTGAGGGACACCCACATTGTGGGCGAAGGCTCGGGCACCACAACCCTCAAGGGAGCCTTCATCGAGTCCTCCAACATCGGCTTTGCACAGACTGTGACGGAGGTCTTCAAGGATAGTGACAAAAAGAATTACCCCAACTACCGCCGCTGGATGGAGTACATAAACTCCATAGGCTTCGGCGAGGTGAAACACATACAGGCGATTCGTGGCTACGGCCTGGACACCATCAAGGACCCCTCGTCGCTCCACAAGCGAAGGGCCCCCTGGTCCAAAAAGACTCTCACGAACAACGCCTACGGCTATGAGCTCACGATGACACCCCTTCAGACGCTTATGTTCTACAACGCCGTGGCCAACGACGGAGTGCTGGTAGCCCCTATGCTCATCAAGCAGCTTGTGACCGACGGCGAGCCCGGAGCACCCACACCTGTGAAGGTGGTCAATCCGGCCATCTGCTCCCAGCAGACCCTCCGCAAGGTGCAGGAGTGTATGGAGGGCGTGGTGTCGCACCCCCTGGGCACCGCCCACGAGCTAAGCTCCCTCCCCTTCAAGGTTGCCGGCAAGACCGGTACGGCGCAGGTTGTGCAGGAGGTTGGCAAGCGAGGCAAGGATAAGGATGGCAAGGTGAACGCCTACATCACCCTCGACGGCTCGCGCGAGTACCTGGCAACCTTTGTGGGCTACTTCCCCGCCGATGACCCCAAGTACACCTGCATCGTCAGCCTCAACACATTCCAGAAGGCCGGCGAGACAAGCAAGAAGATCTACGGCAGCAACCTCGCACTGCCCGTCTTCAAGGAGATAACCGAGTACATCTACGCCCACGACGCTCAGTGGTTCACCACCGCACGACGCATCAACAACCCCACACCCAAGGCTATGGCCGCCGAAGCCCCCAAAACCAAGAAGGGCACAATGCCCAATGTGAAGGGTATGGGCCTGAGGGATGCGCTCTACACGCTGGAGCAGTTGGGCCTGAGGGTGAAGGTAAGTGGCAAGGGCAGCGTTGCCGAGCAGAGCATCGCTGCGGGCGAGGCCATCGGCGAAGGTGCCGAGGTGCGCATTACGCTCAAGTAGCCCTCCGAATAGGAAGGAAAGAGCGACAACCCCGAGGAGCGCAAACCCAAACCCACCCCTCAATGGTCACGGGCACAAAAAAAGATGCCCGCAAACCAAAGAAGATGGGCGGGGAACATAACAAAAGGAATGATATAAAGAGGCCTTGGGTCGTTTAGACTCCAGACCTTAGACTTTAGACGAAAATAAGGTAATGAAACTGAAAAAATTACTCGAAAGAGTTCAGACTAAACAGATTGTGGGCCCCACCGACATTGAGGTCACCGAGCTCACAATGGATTCTCGCAAGGCAGCCCCCGGTGTGCTCTTTGCCGCCATTGAGGGCACCGTGGTCGACGGCCACAACTTCATCCCCTCGGCCAGCGAGGCCGGTGTGAGCGTGGTTGTCTGCAACCGCCTGCCCGAACAGACCAGCCCCTCGACCTGCTATGTGGAGGTGGAGGATAGCAGCGAGGCCATTGGCCTTATAGCCTCGGCATTCTACGGCTACCCCTCGGAGAAGTTGGCCCTCGTGGGTGTGACGGGCACCAATGGCAAGACCACAACCGCCACCCTACTCTACGCCCTCACCCAGAAGCTCGGCTATAGGGCGGGACTCATCTCCACCGTCATCTACAAGGTGGGCGACAAGGAGTACCCCTCAACCCATACCACCCCCGACGCCATCACCCTCAACCGCCTGCTCGCACAGATGGCCAACGAGGGGTGTGGCTACTGCTTTATGGAGGTGTCGTCGCACAGCCTGGTGCAGCACCGCACCGCAGGTCTGAGGTTTGCAGGCGCACTCTTTAGCAACCTAACACACGACCACCTCGACTACCACAAGACCTTTGCCGAGTATCTGAAGGCCAAGAAGCGCCTGTTCGACTCGCTGCCCAAGGAGAGTTGGGCGCTGGTGAATGTTGACGATCGGAACGGAGCCGTGATGCTGCAGAACTGCCGAGGCGAGAGGCACACCTACTCGCTGCGTGGCGTGGGCCAGACCAACACCAAGATTATCGAGACAACGCTGGAGGGTATGTTGCTGGAGATTGACGGCCGCCAGATGTGGTCCCACCTTCTGGGCCGCTTCAACGGCTACAACCTCACGGCCGTCTACAAGGCCGCCTGTCTGCTCGGCTTCGAGAGCGACGAGGTGATGGTGGCACTCAGCAGCCTCGAGAGCGTCTGCGGCCGCTTCGAGACCTTCCGCTCCAAGAGTGGCGTGGTGGCCATCGTGGACTACGCCCACACCCCCGACGCTCTGGAGAATGTCATCGACACCATCCTCGGCGTGGGCACCGCCCGCAGGCTGATAACCGTCTGTGGCTGTGGTGGCGACAGGGACCGCACCAAGCGACCCGAGATGGCAGCCATCGCCGTTGAGAAGTCCCACACTGCTATCTTCACCTCCGACAACCCCCGCACCGAAGACCCCGAGGCCATCCTCCGCGATATGGAGCAGGGCACCACGGGCCACACCAACTACCTCACCATCACCGACCGCGCACAGGCTATCCGCACCGCCCTGCGTATGGCCGAGAGTGGCGATGTGGTGCTGGTTGCAGGCAAGGGCCACGAGGACTACCAGATCATCGGCACCGAGAAGCGCCACTTCTCCGACCAGGAGCATATATTAAAATATTTTAATGAGATTGGCTAATATTTTAAGTTATTTTAGAAACATCGCCACGACTTTACAAAATATCTTATATTACTAAGCCAAATAAATTAAAAATAAAGATAAATGTTATACTCATTAGTAAATTATCTCGAAAAACACTTCGACATACCCGGCCTCGGTATGTTCCAGTACCTCTCGTTCCGCTCGGCGGCCGCAATCATCCTTGCACTGATGATTGCCACCATCTTCGGTAGCCGACTCATCAAATTCCTCCGCCGCACGCAGATTGGCGAGGATATCCGCAACCTCGGACTCGAGGGACAGATGGAGAAGAAGGGCACCCCCACAATGGGCGGCATCATCATCCTGCTCTCCATCCTGGTACCCATCCTGCTGATTGGCGACCTCAGCAACATCTATGTCTGGATGATGATTATCAGCACCATCTGGCTCGGCGCCCTCGGCTTTGCAGACGACTACATCAAGGTCTTCCGCAAGAACAAAAACGGTCTGAAGGGTAAGTTTAAGATTGTGGGTCAGGTGGGCCTCGGCATCATCGTCGGCACCATTATGTGCTTCTCACAGCAGGTGACCGTTGTGGACAAGAACACCTCCGAGAAGGTGGTGGAGCAGGTGGAGGTTGTGGCCGAGGACGGCACCGTGACCACCACAACCGAGGAGTACTATGTGGGCGAGAAGAGCACCAAGACCACCATCCCCTTTGTGAAGAACAACGAGTTCGACTACCACTGGTTCATCCCCACCGAGAGCCGCACGGGCGACATCCTCACCTGGGTGCTCTACATCCTGGTGGCCATCTTTGTTATCACCGCCGTGTCGAATGGCGCCAACCTCACCGACGGACTCGACGGTCTTAACACGGGTGTGAGCGCAGTGATTGCCGTGGTACTCTCCATCCTGGCGTACCTCTCGGGCCACGTCATCTATGCCGACTACCTGAACATTATGTACATCCCAGGCAGTGGCGAGTTGGCAGTCTTCGGCGCCGCCTTTGTGGGTGCACTGATTGGCTTCTTGTGGTACAACTGCCACCCCGCACAGGTCTTTATGGGCGACACGGGCTCGCTGGCCATTGGCGGTATCATTGCCGTCTTCGCTCTTGCCATCCGCAAGGAGTTGCTGCTCCCAATCCTCTGTGGCATCTACCTGATGGAGGTACTGTCGGTTATGATACAGACCTTCTACTTCAAGTACACCCGCAAGAAGTATGGCGAGGGTCGCAGGTTCTTCCGTATGGTACCCCTGCACCACCACTACCAGAAGAAGAACATCCACGAGAACCGCATCGTCGTTCGCTTCTGGATTATCCAGATTATGCTTGCAGCCTTCGCTCTGGCAACACTCAAAATCAGGTAACATTCACCCAACTTCAAACAGCAAAAACAGCATAGTATGATACTCGACAAGATAAGAAAAATTGTGATTCTGGGCGGTGGCGAGAGCGGCTACGGCTCGGCCGTGCTGGCCAAGACCAAGGGCTTCGACACCTTCCTGAGCGACTTCGGACAGCTCAGCGACAAATACCGACAGCTACTTCTGGCAGAGGGCATCGAGTTTGAGGAGGGTGGCCACACCACCGAGCGCATCATCGAGTCCGACCTTGTCATCAAGAGCCCCGGTATCCCCGAGAAGGCCCCCATCGTAAAGGCACTCAGGGAGAAGGGCGTCGAAATTGTGAGCGAGATTGAGTTTGCCTACCCCTTCAGTAAGGGTAAGACCAT
>JAGBYS010000082.1 GCA_017628675.1 Tidjanibacter sp. | reverse complement strand
TTACAACCCCACCACCAACGAGATCTGCTTCCCCGCAGCCATCCTTCAGCCCCCCTTCTTCAACCCCGAGGCTGACGACGCTGTGAACTATGGCGCCATTGGCGTGGTTATCGGCCACGAGATGACCCACGGCTTCGACGACCAGGGCCGTCAGTACGACAAGGACGGCAACCTCATCGATTGGTGGACCAAGGAGGATGCCGAGGCCTTCAACCAGAGGGCACAGGTGCTTGTGGCACAGTTCGACGCCATTGAGGTAAACAAAGAGGGACTGCACGCCAACGGTCAGTTCACCCTCGGTGAGAACATCGCCGATCAGGGTGGTCTGCGTGTGGCAATGACCGCTCTGAAGGAGGCTATGGGCGAGAACATCCCCGAGCCCATCGACGGCTTCACCGCCGAGCAGCGATTCTACATCGCCTATGCAACCCTCTGGGCACAGAATGTGCGTGAGCAGGAGGTTATCCGCCTCACCAAGATCGACCCCCACTCGCTCGGCAAGTGGAGAGTGAACGGCACCTTGCCCAACATTGAGGACTTCCTCAATGCCTTTGGCATTACCGAGGGTGCAATGTATCGCACCCCCGAAGAGCGCGTGATCATCTGGTAGCGTCCACCTCCGATAGAGGCACCACAAAAACGACTGCGGAGCGCTACAATATTATGGCCTCCGCAGTCGTTAAACATATAAAAATAGACACAACGACGATGACAAATACAGAACCACACTACAGCGACTTTCTTGCCCTCTGCTCCAAGCTCTTTAGCGACCACAGCCAAGGACTCATTGCCCAGGCGCTCGAGATGGCCGTGAAAGCTCTTGAGGGTATGAGCCGCTATGACGGCACACCGCTGGTGGGTCACTCCGTGGCCACCGCCTCGATTGTGGCCTCGGAGATTGGTCTGGGCCGCAACTCGGTCATCGCCGCACTGCTCCACGACGCAGCCCGTATGGAGCTCATTTCGCTTGCCGATGTGAACCGCCTCTTTGGCGAGGCCCCCGTGGGTATCATCCTCGGGATGAACGACATATCGAGCATCCAGACCAAGACCGATCAGAAGCAGGTGGATGACTTCAGGGACCTTATAATCTCCTACTCCACCGACCCACGAGTAATCCTTCTGAAGTTGGCCGACCGTCTGGAGGTTATGCGCAACATCGACATCTTTCCCGCCGAGAAGCAGATGCTCAAGTGTTGGGAGAGTATGAACCTCTACGCACAGATTGCCCACAAACTCGGCCTCTACAACATAAAGAGCGAGCTGGAGGAGATCTCCTTTGCTCACATTGAGCCCGAAGCCCACACCCAGATTAAGCAGAAACTCGAGGACAGCGCCCAGAAAAGGGAGGCTCTGATTAGCGATGTGCTCATACCCGTGGAGCGCAAGCTCAGGGAGAATGGCATACGCTACCACCTGAAGAGTCGCACCAAGAGCATCTACTCCATCTGGCGCAAGATGCAGAAGCAGGGGGTTAAGTTCGAGGAGATCTTCGACATCTTCGCCATCCGCATCATCATCGACTGCCCCCGTGAGCAGGAGAAAATGCTCTGCTGGAATGTCTTTTCGATAGTGACCGACTTCTACACCCCCAACCCCAAGCGTATGAGGGATTGGATCTCCATCCCCAAGAGCAACGGCTACGAGTCGCTCCACACGACCGTGTCGGCCTTTGGCGAGTGGGTGGAGTTCCAGATCAGAACGGAGCGTATGGACGTGGTGGCCGAGCGAGGCATCGCTGCCCACTGGCGCTACAAGGGCGTGGGTGGCGGCACCATAAGCCACGAGGAGTGGCTCTCGCGCCTGAGGGAGATTATGGAGGAGAGTGGCGACTGCAAGTCGGGCCTCTCGCAGAAGCTCGACGCCTATGCCACCGGCAGTGAGGTCTTCGTCTTCACCCCCAAGGGCGACATCCGCAAGCTACCCGAGGGTGCCACGGTGCTCGACTTCGCCTTCGACATCCACACCTCGGTGGGTAGCAGTTGTGTGGGAGCCAAGGTGGGCGACAGGAATGTCCCCATAAAGGAGCGACTCCACAATGGCGACATTGTGACCATCCTCACCTCCAAGAATCAACGCCCCAAGACCGATTGGCTCAACATTGTGGTCACCAGCAAGGCCCGTAGCCGCATCAAAGCCTACCTCCGTGAGGAGGAGAGCAAGCTGGCCAAGCTCGGTCGTGAGGAGCTCGAACGAAAACTCAAAAATTGGAAACTCGCCATCGCCATAGATGACGCCGTGAGCCTCCTGTGTCGCCACTACAAACTGCGCACTGGTATGGAGCTCTATGGGCGCATCGTGGACGAGAAGGTCGATATGGCCGACATCAAAGAGATTATCTCGCGCCACCTCTCGGGCGAAGAGCCCCCCACCACACACCCCACGCCCACCAAAGCACCCTCCCCTCGCAAGGAGGAGAAGAGCACCGAGGAGCTCGTCTTGGGTGACGAGGTGCACGGTCTGGAGTGGCACACGGCCCGCTGTTGCAACCCCATATTTGGCGACGATGTATTTGGCTTCACGACCATCAACAAGGGCGTGACAATCCACCGTTCCGACTGTCCCAACGCCCGTAGGCTCAAAGAGTTATACCCCTACCGCATAATCGCCGCACGATGGAAGGGCGAAACGAGCAAGGGTAGTTTCATTGCGGCCATAAGGATTGTGGCCGACGACAACAGCGGCATACTCAACCACATAACCGAGGCGGTGGGCTCACTCGGCATCAACATCCGCTCGATGGCCCTCTCACCGATGAGGGATGGGCAGATTGGTGGCCTCGTAAATGTGGAGGTACCCTCGTCGAGCGTGGCCGATATGGTCACCTACAACATCCTGCGCATTGCAGGCGTCAAGAAGGCATACAGAGTACACAAATAACTAACACACACTTTAGATAAGAAACAACCAAAAAAACAGATAGACTATGAGAAGTGATTTAGGCACAATAATCTGGATCGTCGTTCTGGTGCTGCTCCTCACGGGAGCAATCTCTCTGGGCGACATTTTCAGCCTCATCTTTAGCACCATAGGTTTCATCATTCTGGTGGCACTCGTCACCTCGCTCGTCTTCCGCCACCGCATCCGCCGAGCAATGAACGAGGCCAACGAGCGAGGCGAAGAGTTCAAGGGCTACACCTGGAACTTCGGCGGCTACCAGAACACCTCACGCCCCCGCAACCCCAACGAGGGCCGAGTGAGCGTCAAGAGCGTCCCCAACACCCAGAAGAGGGTAAGCGAGGATGTGGGCGAATATGTGGACTTCAAGGAAGAGTAGGGAGAATTGACAATTGGAAATTGAGAGAGGGGCTTATGTGTCCTTAAACTCCCTAATTCCCCTAAACTCCCTTCTCAAGGTTAAGCCAATGTTACTTTTTGAGGGAGTTACTAAAAAAATTTAATAATAGTTTTGGTAAATAGATGGAAGTTTGTACTTTTGTGGTCGCGAAAATCAGTTAAAAGACAACATAATAAACATTAACAAACTGTAGAAAAATTATGGCACAGATTAAGATTGGTATCAACGGCTTCGGTCGCATCGGTCGTTTGGTATTCCGTGCTGCTTGCAACCAGGCAGACAAATTTCAGGTAGTTGGTATCAACGACCTTATCGATGTTGAGTATATGGCTTATATGCTCAAATATGACAGCGTACACGGCAAATTCAACGGCACCGTTGAGATCGTAGACGGCAAACTCGTTGTAAACGGCAACGCTATCCGCGTAACCGCAGAGCGCAACCCCGCAGACCTCAAATGGAACGAGGTAGAGGCTGAGTACGTAGTTGAGTCGACCGGTCTTTTCCTCACCAAAGAGAAAGCACAGGCTCACATCGACGCTGGTGCTAAATATGTAGTTATGTCGGCTCCCTCGAAGGACGACACCCCTATGTTCGTTTGCGGTGTGAACACCGACACCTACGCTGGCCAGACCATCGTTTCGAACGCATCGTGCACCACCAACTGCTTGGCTCCTATCGCTAAGGTTATCAACGACAAGTTCGGTATGGTTGAGGGTCTTATGACCACCGTTCACGCTACCACCGCTACCCAGAAGACCGTTGACGGTCCCTCGGTAAAAGACTGGCGTGGTGGCCGCGCTGCTGCCGGCAACATCATCCCCAGCTCGACCGGCGCTGCTAAGGCTGTAGGTAAAGTTATTCCCGAGCTCAACGGCAAACTCACCGGTATGTCGTTCCGCGTTCCCACCCTCGATGTTTCGGTTGTTGACCTGACCTGTACCCTCGCAAAAGAGGCTACCTACGCTGAGATCTGCGCCGCTATGAAAGAGGCTTCGGAGGGCGAGCTCAAAGGTATCCTGGGCTACACCGAGGACGCAGTTGTTTCGAGCGACTTCATCGACGACGCTCGCACCTCGATCTTCGACGCTGAGGCTGGTATCCAGCTCACTCCCAAGTTCGTTAAGCTCGTTTCGTGGTATGACAACGAGTGGGGCTACTCGAACAAAGTACTGATGCTCATTGAGAATATGAAGCGCTACAACGGCTAAAAAACTATTTTCGCGGGTAAATTTTGCACCGCGCTGCGATAAGCGGAGTCCTCATTTGCGTTAGCAAACTGCGGACTCCGCTTTCTTGTTTAGCACAAAATTTCCACCGTGAAAATAGTTTTTGCTTTCAAGGGAAGGGTGGAAAGGACCACCAGAACAAAAGCGTCGCTCCGACGCCCTTGCATTCATCCCGCTATCTGCTTTTTTGAATTTTCAAGGCAAGGCAATCGGGAGCACCACCCTCACAAAAGCGTCGCTCCGACGCCCCTCCGAAAATTTTTCTGAAAAAAATCACTTTGTCGTGCAACAAAAGTGGCCCTGTTTGCATCTATACTATAAAAGGAATTCGTATATTTGTCAAACACATAAATACCCCAAACACTATGAAACGACTACTTATTCTTTTCGTTGTGCTCTTTGGAGCAACCACGGTTGCATCCTCTCAGCAGTACATCCAGAAGCAGAACCTTATGGATGTAATCTACACAACCAATGGGCTTGTATTTCAGGGCACCATCGTTGAGCAGATTCCCGGCGTGGAGTACACCATCGTCACCACCGATGGTCGCACCCTCACCATTGACGCCCTCAGCGTCAAACGCATCACCAAGGAGAACGGCAGCGGCTACCTCGGCAACGCATATAACTACAACGCATTTGCCCCCTACAAAATCGACGCCAACGGCAACCCCATCTACCCCCTGAGTGTTGCGGGAGCATTTACTCGTTCGCTGATAATTCCCGGCCTCGGCCAGATGTACAACGGCGAGGGCCTGAAGGGTGGTCTGCTCTTCACAGGCTGTCTGGTTGGTCTTCTTGGCGCAACCGTTGGTGTGAATATGATTGATTACAAATATGAGGATGCGATTGGTATTCCAAGCGTAGCTCTGGCTGTGGGTTGCTACCTCTATTCGATTATTGATGCGCCTATGACCGCCGCGCGCTGGAACAAACGCCACGGCTTTATGGGTGGCGGCTACTGCCTCAACATTGCACCCAGCGTCGGCGCCGTAAGGAGCCTGTCGGGCAGTGAGGCAGCAGTGGGTATGAGCCTCTCGCTGAACTTCTAACAGAGCCACTCCATACATACAAAGACCTCGCAGCCACAAGCTGCGAGGTCTTTTCTTTTGCACCCCCTCGCCTACCCCCTAAAAGATAAGAAAAAAATCTTTGGAATAAAAGTATAGGCCGTATGAAAATCAC
>JAGBYS010000081.1 GCA_017628675.1 Tidjanibacter sp. | reverse complement strand
GCCCACAGCTTACTCAAGGTAAGTGAGGAGCCCGCTTATTGCAGTGCAACGCAGCAGTCGCCAGCTATATGCAGTTTTACAGGGGGTTGTGCTCAATATCTTCCATCTCCTCATTCACAACCCAAATCTCAAACACCAGAGGAGTAAAGGGTAGAATCTCGGTCGAGATGGTCACCTTGTCCTCCTCTTCCTCATCCTCCATCGAGGAGTTCGACGAAGAGGAAGAGTTGCTGCTGTTGAGCATATTGTAGTAATAGGGGTTGTAGTAGGAATTATAGTAGTTGTTATAGTAGTTGCCATAGCCACCATAGCCGTAACCACCACCGCCATACATACTATTCATATAGCTGTAGTAGTTCAGGTAGTTGTAGTAGTCGGTCATATCGCTCGAGGAGTCGCTCGAGGACTCAGTGATGGCCCTTGCAGCACTACCCGAGATGCCGTAACCGTAGGCCGAGGTGAAGACCACCCTCATACGGTCGCCGTAGCAAGCCTTCAGACACGCCTCCTTGAAGCCCGCAATCATCTGGTTCTTCTTCATATCCCACTCCATAGGGCCCTCGTTGAGCACCTCGCCCCAGGCGCGCATCTGCACCGAGTCGATATTGCTATCGAAGACAAAGCCGTCGAGGAAGTAGCCCTTATAGTAGCAGGTGAGCACCGAGTCGGTCGAATTGGCCTTGATGACCGAGTCGCGCTTTACGGGGAAGGGTTTCATCAGCTGGACATAGAGGCCCTTGGAGAGAGTGTCGGCCTCGGTGAGCTGCCACCTGCTGGAGGCGTACTCATTGACAACCTTATTCTCGAGGGTGATGGGGTCCTCCGACACCTCTCGGATGATGAGCGAGTCGATAATCACGGGCACATTGCCATCCACGCCCCACTGACCGTTGTAGCCAACATTGGTGGCGTCGTAGCCACTCGCACCACGATACATACCCGAGGGCATAATCACACGGGTCATATCGCCCACCTTCATATTCGTAAGCGCCTGCAACATACCCTTGGGCAGAGAAGTGTTCTCGGAGTAGAGATAGACGAAGTCGTCCACATAGTGGGTCCTGCGGCTGAAGGTACCCTGGCGTTTGGCCACCTCGGCATTGCGAGTGTAGAAGATGTTGCCATCCAGACGCTTGCCCGTGTAGTCAATCCTCACCCAGTTGCCCTCCTTGATGATGGTATCGGCGGGTGCAGGTTCGGTGGAACGCTTCATCCACACGATGTAGACGCCATCCTCGGTGCGCTTAATATCGGAGTTTTCCTCCCACCCCGAATAATTTTCGTCCATCCACGCACGGAGCGACTCATTCTCCAGCTCGGAGTAGTCCGCACTCTCGGGCTGAGCGCATCCCACAGCCAAGACGAGTGCCATCAGCGAGGCCAAGGCTATGGTCCATATACTCTTAAAAAACTTCATATCTACCAAATTCGTTATCTCTCAATTATTATCTTTTCGGTTTTCACCTACTCACTCTTGGTTTCAACACCCTCCACGGTAAGTATCATCATCACGGGAGTATCCTTGGGCACAATGCCCATACCCGTCGAGCCGTAGGCAATAGAGGAGGTGAGGAAGACCAACAGCGAGTCGCCATTGATACAACCCTCAAACGCCTCTTCGAGGGGATTTAGTATGTCGCCCGCACCGATTGTGGCAACCATAGGCTCGAAGTGCCAATACTCCGTATTGAGGTCCTCGGGCAACATCTCGGCCACATACTGCTTGTTGGTGTAGTAAGGCAGATCCTCGGGGCCGTTGGACTCAAAAATGTAGGCCTCGAAGTTGAATGTCACCCTATCGCCTACGAGGGCACCTTGACGGCGGTCGGTCTCAGGAATCTCATACTTATTGCCGGCCAAGTAGACAAAGGCGCTATCGGCAGTCACCCTATACTCCTTGCCCGAGAGGTATTTCTCAATCTGGGTCCTCTGCTTGGGCGCAAATTCGTCCGTAGCCACGCAGGAGGTAGCCACGAAAGCCACCACCAAACCCACAACTGCCAAAACAAATATGCCGTTCAGCTTCATTCTCATACCCATCTGCATAATATATGCCCAATTAACCGACAAATATACCTATTATAATTGGAAGTTGAAAACATACGACCCAAAATTATTAGGCCCAAGGGCAGCAAACCCTCGCCCACCCTCGCCTACTCCGAGGCTACCATCAGTAACAAGATAACAAAAAAAGGCCGCAGAAAACTCTGCGGCCTTTGTAGTCCCACCGGGAATCGAACCCAGATTTACAGTTTAGGAAACTGTCGTTCTATCCGTTGAACTATGGAACCAGGTGGTCTTCTCTTCCAAGACCTCGTGCCTAATTGTCGGCAGTAACTTTTCTATCAGCAAATGCGCGGCGGATGTCCTCGGCATAGCCGGACTTGACGCTCAGCTCGGTCTGCAGAACCATATTCTTCAGTGCGAGCACTGTCGAGCTACCGTGACCTACAATCACCACCTCATTCACGCCAAGTGCAGGTGTGCCGCCCTTGATCTCGTAGTTGAGATTGTCGAGGAACTGGTCCTCAATCTTGCGGGCCTTGGCGATATAGCGGAGACTCTCGGAGAGTTTCAAGAGGACATTGCCCATAAAACCATCGCAAACCACCACATCGGCCTTTCCGAGGTAGAAATCCTTACCCTCGATATTACCAACGAAATTGATTGCACTCTCCTCTTTGAGCATCTGGTATGCCGCCTTAGTTGCCGCATTACCCTTGCTCTCCTCCTCGCCGATGTTCAGCAGGCCCACTTTGGGATTCTCAAGACCCCACAAGTCTTTTGCATAGATGCTACCCATAATTCCGTACTGGTGAAGCACTTCGGGTTTGCAATCTACATTCAGGCCCACATCCAGGAGCAGCGTATAACCGCCTCTTACATTTGCTATGGCAGCCGACACCGCGGGGCGAATAACGCCCTCGGTTGCACCAATGGTGAACATTGCGCCTGCCATCATCGCACCGGTCGAGCCGGCACTTGCGATGCCATCAATCTTCTTTGCCTTCAGGTACTCGAAGCCTTTACGGATGCTGCTGTCTGCCTTTGCCTGGAAAGCTCTGGCGGGGTGGTCCTCCATTGTGATAACCTCGGTGGTTGCCACAATCTCGATCCTATCGCCCTCGTAGCCCTCGGCCTTGAGGCACTCTTCGATAGCCTCCTTGTTGCCAAAGAGAACTACTTTGGTGGTGTCATCCAACTCAGGGATGGCCTGCACAACACCTTTAACAACAGCTTCGGGGGCGTAATCACCACCCATTGCATCGACACCTATGCGAAGATTCTGCATCGTTTTTGTCGATTATCTCTTACTCGGCTTTTTTCTCGATAGCCAGTTTGCCACGGTAGAAACCACACTCGGGGCATACGCGGTGGTACTGAACGGGCGAACCACAGTTCGAGCATACAGCTACGGTAGGAACAGCAGCAACATAGTGAGTTCTGCGTTTGTCTCTTCTGGTGGACGAAACCTTGTGTTTAGGATGTGCCATAATTATTTGTTTTTATTAAGTTATAATTTTCTAATTCTTCTTCTCGTTCTCTTCGAGGCTGCGTTTGAGTGCTGCAAGCATCTGGCCACTCTCACCCGAAGCCATACTCTGCTCCTTGGGCTCGGCAATCTCGTTGAACTCCTCCTGGCTCACAATGCTGAAGCGACCAATCATCTCCTGATTGCAATCCTCCAAACTCTCGTGGACCCTCTGGTAAGGCAGCGAAAGCAGCAAGCTCTCGTAGATGTAGCCTGCAAGATTTATCTCCTCGTCTGCAGGGTTGAGCCACATCACCTCACCATCGAACTCAATCTCCTCCTCGCTGAACTTCACGTAGAGAGTGTCGCTCGTCTCGACAGGATACTCGAGTTCATCCAGACATCTGTCGCACTCTACAATTGCAATGCCATCCAAATCGACCTCAAAAGTGAGCATCGAAGCGGCCTTGGTCATCAACACGCTTGCAACCACATCAACATCAACGAGTTCTTCGTCGCCAACGGCCTCCAGAAAAGCTTTATCGAGCTTATATTCAAACTCGTGCTCTCCCGCCTTAAGCCCCTTGAAGTGGATACCAAAACTCTTCAGTGCGTCCATAAATGCCTCAAATTAGCCCGCAAATATACAAAGAAAATTCTAATTGCAAAATTCAAGATGCAAAATTATCGCTATTTTAATAAGTTAGTCCCTTTTCTTGGCCGCAAAGCCGGGCGCAGTCAGCGGCAACTCGCCACCCTCGGGGGTAACGAGCACCGCACCGTGGGTAGTTATATGGCCAATGACATCCACACCACCGAAGTGCAGCACCTTATCCCTCATCTCCAGAGGCACGGTAAACATCAGTTCATAATCGTCGCCGCCATTGAGCATTGCCACAATGGGGTCGGCATTGAGCTCTTCGGCCATTGCTCTGGTCTCGGCAGCGATGGGAATACGCTCCAGATAGAGTCTTACGCCGCAGCCAGAGGACTTGCAGAGTTGCAGCGCATCCGAGGCAAGACCATCGGTAATATCAATCATTGAAGAGGGGACAATACCCTCTGCCTCAAGTGCTTTGATAATATCCAGACGCAGATCGGGCTTGAGCCAACGGCGCAGAATATACTCGTGGCCCGAGAAGTCGGGATTGGGGTTAGGGTGTCCGTCCAGAGCGATGCGCTCCCTCTCCAGAAGGTGGAGTCCCATATAGGCTGCACCCAGATCGCTGGTGATGCAAATAAGGTCGTTCTCCTTGGCTCCGCTACGGCGCACAAGCCTATCTTTGGCCACCTCGCCCACAGCCGTCACGCCAATCGAAAGACCATTAATCGAGGCCGTAGTATCGCCACCCACAAGATCAATCGAATACTCTTTACAAGCGGCCTTCACGCCCTCATACAACTCCTCCAGGTGCTCCACTGCAAAACGGGCCGACACACCAAGAGCCAGAGTCAGCTGACGAGGCGTGCCATTCATAGCAATGATGTCGCTCATAGCCGCCACTACCACCTTGTAGCCCAGGTGTTTGAGTGGAAAGTAAGTGAGGTCGAAGTGGACTCCCTCCAACAGCAATTCCGTGGAGATAAGCAGGTACCTATCACCCGCATCAATAACGGCAGCGTCGTCGCCTACGCCCACCACACTACTCTCATTTGCACACTCCACACCCTCGGTAAGGCGGTCAATAAGGCCAAACTGGCCCAACTCCGAAATCTCTGTTCTCTTACTCATAACCTGAAAAATATCATTTTCGCGCAAAGATAATAAAAAAATTTACTAACTCGGTATCGAGTTTGCAGATAAATGTATATATTTGCACTCGTGAAAAAAGTCACAATTCGGCGTAAATGAAAAATATTGTACTATTCGGCCCTCCGGGAGCAGGTAAAGGCACCCAGGCCGTAAAGTTGGTTGAGAAGTATGGTTTCAACCACATATCGACCGGTCAGGTCATTAGAAACGAGATCCAAGAGCAGACCCCTGCCGGCAAAAAGGTGGAGGCTTGCATCGCCCGAGGCGAGTTCGCTCCCGACGACTTGGTAATCGAGATTGTTAAACACTTTATGGCCACCCACCAGGATGTGGAGGGTAGCATCTTCGACGGCTTCCCCCGCAACACCTATCAGGCCGAGCAGTTCGACCAACTGATGGCCGAGTGGAACAGCGAGGTGGATCTGATGCTCTCGCTGGATGTTCCCGAGGACGAGCTGGTAGAGAGGCTCCTGCTGAGGGGTAAGGATAGCGGCCGTGCAGACGACGCCTCGGAGGAGGTCATCCGCAACCGCATCCGCATCTACAACGAGCAGACCGCCGTGGTTGCCGACTACTACGCAGCCCAGGGCAAACACATCTCCATCGATGGCGTGGGCTCGGTAGATGAGATTTTCGAGCGCCTCTGCAAGGCTATCGACACTCTTAAGTAAAGATTTGAAAACACAAACAAAAGACCCGCGAGCAACGCTCGCGGGTCTTTTTTATATGGGTCGCTTTAGTGATTGAACATAAAACCGACATAACACCTCACTCCCGAAGGGAAGTCGAACTCGGTGGCCGACAGCGAAAACATATAGTCGGCCTTGAGGGTTAGCGACATACGCTCCGTAAGGCCATATTCAACACCCACAAAGGGGACAATCACCCCAACGCCATAGTTTCGATAGGAGATGTTGTACTCAGGGAGAGTATCCATCTCGGGCTCGGAGGTGAGGGTAAGGTTTTCCACCAAGCCGCCACCGATGGTCGCACCAAGGTAGGGCGTAAAGTCACCCATCCTGAAGGTGTAGTCCACCAGCAGACCACCCCACCCTATGGAGAGCGACGAGCCCCACTCGCCATAGCCGAGCGAGGAGGTGTAGCCCTCGGTGCCTACCCTCAGGTGGTCGCCAAGGCGCACCTTTAACGCACCGCCAATACCCATAGGCACGCCTCGGAGCCTTTGAACGGGCGCAAGACCAACGGCCATATCGCCCCTCTGCACCCAACCTGCGTGGAGCATCATACCGCCCGAGAAGCCCTTATAGGCGAAAGGCTTAGAGTCCCCATCGCCCGCAGCCACAACTGACTGCACAAAGGTCGCAAGGACCAACATAATTGTAAAAAGTCTTTTCATATAATTGAGAGTTCTATCCGGGTTAAAAAATCAACGCATTTTCCGCAAGAATCTTGCCGAAGAGAGTGGCAACATAGGCACTTGTACCCTTGTGGGTAATAACCAGCCACAACCTCTTGCATACAATTTCATTGCACGCCACAAAGATACAAATATAGTTGAAAGTTGAAAGTTGAGAGTTGAAAGTAGAAAGTTGAAAGTTTTTAGGGAGGTTAGGGACCTTAAAGACATCAAGGACCTTTTTACTTAGGTCGGTTAGACTTTAGACCTTAGACTTTAGACGAAAAAACGCAGATATCGGAGGGATTTTTGTGCCAAACAAAGGAGCGAGCCCGCAGGTGGCAACGGCCACAGCGAGTGAGGGTGGGGCTACCGGCCGCTTTCCTTTGAAAACAAAAAACGCAGATAGCGAGAT
>JAGBYS010000080.1 GCA_017628675.1 Tidjanibacter sp. | reverse complement strand
AGTCTTTAGGGAGTTTAGTGAGTCCATCTCTAAGTTCCCTAAATAATATTCAATTTTCAATTTCTAGTTCACCTGCTGGAGTGCCACGAGTTTGGCGTAGATGCCGCCCTTGGCGATAAGCTCCGGATGGGTGCCCTCCTCGACAATGTGGCCCTGATCGATGACCAGAATCTTGTCGGCATTCTTGATGGTGCTCAGGCGGTGGGCGATGATTACCGAGGTGCGGCCCGCAAGGAGTTTGTCCAGAGCCTCCTGCACGAGTTTTTCGCTCTCGGTATCAAGGG
This sequence comes from Tidjanibacter sp., assembly GCA_017628675.1. Lineage (GTDB taxonomy): Bacteria > Bacteroidota > Bacteroidia > Bacteroidales > Rikenellaceae > Tidjanibacter. The sequence goes on along the minus strand of JAGBYS010000080.1, from coordinate 11,366 downwards.
CGCTTGTTGCCTCGTCAAGGATGAGGATGTCGGGGTTTTTGAGCACGGCACGGGCGATGCTTAGTCGCTGACGCTGACCGCCCGAGAGTTTGGTGCCCCTATCGCCGATGTTGGTCTGGTAGCCCTCGGGGCTCTCGGTGATGAAGTCGTGGGCATTGGCGATGCGTGCGGCCTTCACGATCTCCTCCATCGTGGCCTTGTCGTTGCCGAGGCGGATGTTGTTCTCAATGGAGTCGTTGAAGAGGATGGTCTCTTGTGACACAATACCCATAGCCTCACGCAGCGAACGGAGGTTGTACTCCTTGATGTTGTGGCCGTCGATGAGAATCTCGCCGGCGGTGATGTCGTAGAAGCGGGGAATGAGATCCGAGGTGGTCGACTTACCTCCACCCGAGGGACCCACAAGAGCCACTGTCTGACCCTTCTTGACGCTGAAGTTGATACCTCCCAGCACCTCGCGCGACTCCTCATAGCCGAATTTCACATTGCGAAACTCGATACTCTCCTTGAAATCGGTGAGCTCCAGACCGCCATCCTCGGGCGAGGTGATAGTGCTCTTGGTGTCAAGCAGTTCGAGCACCCTGCCACCGGATGCAATACCCTGATTGATGTTGGCAAAGGCGTCCGTGAAGGAGCGCATAGGGCGGGTGATCTGCGTGAAGATGGCGATGTAGGCAATGAAGCCGCTACCATCCAGCGTACCCTCACCGCTGAGCACCAGAGTACCACCGAAAATCAGCAGACCCGCAGCGGCAGCAATGCCCAGAAACTCACTCATAGGCGAGGCCATCTGCTGGCGATACATCATACGGCGCGAAATGTCCGAGTATTTGTCGTTTATGGCGTTGAACTTGCGGCGGAAGAAGCCCTCGGCATTGTAGGCCTTGATGACCTTCACGCCCGAGAGCGACTCGTCGAGCACGGAGGTGAGCTCGCCGAAGTTCTGCTGTGCCTTCAGTGCGGGGTGGCGGAGTTTTTTCACCACACGACCAATGATGAGAGCTATGATTGGTAGGTAGATGATCGAGAAGAGCGAGAGCTGCCACGAGATGGAGATCATCGCCACGATGTAGCCGATAATGAGGAATGGCTCACGGAAGACCACCTGCAGGGTGTTGACGATACAGAACCTGACGGTCTGCACATCGGAGGTGATTCGCGACATCATATCGCCCTTTTTGGCCGAGGAGAAGAAGGACAGATTGAGGTCCATCACATTGTCGAAGACCTGATTGCGGATGGTCTGAAGGGTGTTGATCCTAAGGTTCTCCACGGTGCGCTGACCAAGATAGCGGAAGATGTTGCTCAGCAGGGCCGAGAGGGTTATGAAGGCCGCCAGGAAGATGAGTATGTTCATCGTGTCGTAGTCGGTGCCGTAGAGTCTGTAGAGCCAGTAGTTCAGCAGCGAAGTGAGGTAGTCGATGCTGACGCTGAATTGGGGTGGGGTGGTCACCGCCTCCAACATTGCTCCCTTGTCGAAGAGGGTGCGCAACAGAGGGATGATCATCACAAAGTTGCAGGTGTTGAAGATGGCGTAGAAGAGTGTATAGAAAAAATAGGGTACGGCATAGCGGCCCAAAGGGCGCGCAAATGATAGTAGCCTCCAGTATGTTTTCATAGTTATGGGGTCGGTTTAACGGGTGTGATTCAATAAAAACTACGCAAAAGTACGCAAATAATTGTGTTTATTGACAAAGAAAGTGTATTTTTGTATAATCGAAACAGATGAAAATATAAAGATAAGATAGAAAACTATGAAAAAACGCGTATTGAGTGGTATCCGTTCGACGGGCCAGTTGCACTTGGGTAACTATTTTGGTGCCGTGCAAAACTTTGTGAAACTGCAGGAGGATGCCGAGTGCTTCTTCTTCATCGCCGACTACCACTCCCTCACCACACACCCCGACCCCTCAATTCTCCACACCAATGTCCGCAATATCCTCTCGGAGTATCTGGCCGCAGGTATCGATCCCGAGAAGGCGACCATCTATGTCCAGAGCGATGTGCCCGAGGTGGCCGAACTTTCGTTGCTCCTGGGTATGCACGCCTATGTGGGCGAGCTGGAGCGTACGGCCTCCTTCAAGGACAAGGTGCGCAAGAACCCCAATAATGTCAATATCGGCCTTCTGAACTACCCTGTGCTGATGGCCTCCGACATCCTGCTCCACAGGGCCGACTATGTGCCCGTAGGCAAGGACCAGGAGCAGCACCTGGAGATGACCCGCCACCTGGCCCACCGCTTCAACCAGATCTACAAGACCGACTTCTTCAATGAGAATGTGGCTGCCTATAACTTTGGCAAGGACCTTGTGAAGATTCCCGGTCTGGATGGCTCGGGCAAGATGGGCAAGAGCGAGGGTAACGGCATCTACCTGTCGGATCCCGACAATGTGATTCGCAAGAAGGTTATGAAGGCGGTGACCGATAGTGGTCCCACCGAGCCCAATTCGCCCATCTCGGAGCCCATCAAAAATATCTTCACCATTATGGAGGCCGTTTCGACTCCCGACACGATTGAGTACTTCAAGGAGAAGTATGCCTCGTGTGAGATTCGCTATGGCGACCTGAAGAAACAACTTGCCGAGGATATCATCTCGGCCGTTGCACCCATCAGGGAGCGCATTGAGGATATCCGCAACAACGAGAAGTACCTCCACGAGGTTACTATGCTCGGAGCAGAGAAGGCTCAAAAGAGTGCGCGCGCAACCATCGATGAGGTGCGCCGCATTATGGGTATCTACAAATTCTAACTCGCCCAAGCCCCGAGTGGGGGGCATAGGGTGGTTATTTGACAAACCGACAGACAAACACAAGGACTATATGGATACGGCAAGAATGACCCGCACGGAGCGTTTGCTCTTGTGGCTCAATGTGCAGACCAGGCGTATTAGTGGTCGCCAACTGACCTTTGTGCTCGCAATCGTTGTGGGCTTGGTGTCGGGCGGCGTGACCTGCATCTTCGAGTGGCTTTTGGGGCTCATCAAGGGTGGCCTCACGAGCTGGTTCCCCAAGGAGGAGGTGGGTTGGTTCTACCTGCTGTATCCTATGGTGGGTATCATCTTGGCCTCACTGTTTGTGCGCCACATAGTCAAGGACGACATCTCGGAGGGTGTCACCAAGGTGCTCAAGGCGATGAGTACCTCCTCGTCGCAGATTAAGCCCCACAACTGCTACTCTTCGGTGGTGGGTGGTGCTCTCACGATCGGCTTTGGTGGCTCGGTCGGCCCTGAGGCACCCATTGTGCTGACGGGTGCGGCCATCGGCTCCAACATTGGTCGCATAATGAAACTCAACTACCGCAACCTGACGCTTATGCTGGCGTGTGGTGTTGCGGCGGCTCTGTCGGCAATCTTCAAGGCACCCATTACGGGTGTGATCTTCGTTATGGAGATTTTGCTGCTGGATATGAGTATGACGGCCATCATCCCGCTGATTATCTCCTCCGTGACGGCCGTGACCCTCACCTTCTTCGTCAGGGGCTTTGAGCCTATGCTCTCGGCCAGCACCATCGGCGACCTCTCCTTCGCACACATTCCCCTCTACCTGCTTCTGGCGGTGCTCTGTGGCCTTATGTGCTACTACTTTATGAATGTGAACTTCCGTGTGAAGAGCCTCATAGACCGCCTCTCGCGCCAGTGGCACAAGTGGCTCGTGGGTGGCCTTGCCATTGGTGTTATGATTCTGCTCTTTCCCCCTCTCTATGGCGAGGGCTATGGCATATTCCACCACTTTATGAAGGGCGATGTGGGGGCTGTGTTCGACAACTCGGGCTTCTATGACTATCGCCACAACGAGTGGGTCATTGTGGGCTATCTGCTGGCCATTATGTTCGTGAAGGTTGTGGCAATGGCCACCACCAACGCCTCGGGAGGTGTGGGCGGAACATTTGCACCTTCGCTCTTTGTGGGCGCCTTTATGGGTGCCATTGTGGCCTATGTATCCAACACCTGGTTTGGCACCGACCTTTCGATTGCTGCCTTCTCGTTGGTGGGTATGGCGGGCTTGATGTCGGGTGTGATGAAGGCGCCACTGACGGCAGTCTTCCTCATTGCCGAGATCTCGAGTGCCTACCAACTCTTCGTGCCTCTGATGCTGGTTTCGTGCGTTTCGTATGTGATTAATCGCTACCTCGAGCCCGATTCGATCTACACCAAGACTCTGCGCCGCAAGGGTCAGCTCCTGACCCACGACAAGGATCAGGCTGTGAGTGTAGTGCTCTCGATCCACTCTCTGATTGAGACCAACATCCAGAGCGTGGGCGAGTACGACACGCTGGGCGATATGGTAGTGAAGGTCATCCCCCATACTACGCGCAACATCTTCCCCGTTCTTAATGCGGAGGGCAAACTGCTGGGCGTAGTGGAGTTCGACCGCCTGAGGAAAGATATGTTCGACCAGAGCAAGTACCCCAACTCGGTACAACGCTATATGATAACCTCGCCCGATGTCATCTACGATGGCGAGTCGGCCTCGAGCGTTCTGGAGAAGTTCGAGACGACGGGTGCCTGGAACCTCCCCGTGGTGGATAAGGATGGCAAGTATCTGGGCTTTGTGAGCAAGTCGCGCATCCTTACTGCCTACCGCGAGAAACTCAAAGAGATGACGCAGGAGTAGTGATGAAGTTGAAAGTGGAAAGCGGAGGGTTGGCTGGGAAGAAGATTAGTTTTGTAGGGCCGGCGTACCCTTACAGGGGCGGTCTGGCGACGATTATCGAAACGCTCGCAAGGGAGTTTCAGGGGCGTGGTGCGGAGGTCGATATCAAGACCTTCTCGCTTCAATATCCTCGTCTGCTCTTTCCCGGTAAGAGCCAATTTCGTACGGGTGACGCTCCCGAGGGGCTTGCCATTTCGCGCCAGGTGAGCACCGTCAATCCCTTCTCGTGGTTTAGGGTGGGCCGTAGGCTCAGGCGTGAGGCCCCCGATATGGTTGTGCTGAAGTATTGGACCCCGCTTATGGCTCCCTGCTTTGGCACCATCTGCCGTCTGGCTCGCAAGAATCGCAAAACAAAGGTCGTTGTTCATCTGGATAATATCACTCCCCACGAGCCCCACTTCTACGACCGCCTGCTAAATAGATATTTTCTTCGCTCCTGTGACGGCTTTATCTATATGTCCGAGGCCGTAAATCGTGACTTGCATACCTATCTTCCCCAGGCAAAGGCCCTCTTCTCACCCCATCCGCTCTTTGATACCTATGGTAAAAGGGTGGAGCGCACCAAGGCCTCTGAAAGGCTTGGACTCAACCCCGAGTTGAGTTATGTTATGTTCTTCGGCTATGTGAGGGACTACAAGGGCTTGGATCTGTTGCTTGATGCGTGGGCACTTCTGAAGGCTGAGGGTAAGACCGAGGGCAAGAAGCTGTTGGTTGTGGGTGAGGTCTATGGCAGCGATGCAAAGTACCTCGAGCAGATTGAGCGCTTGGGCTTGAGGGAGGATGTGGTTATGCACACGGAGTTTGTGCCCGACGATAGGGTTGCCGAATGGTTTTCGGTGGCCGATATGGTGGCACTCCCCTATAAGTCGGCGACTCAGAGCGGCGTCACGCAGGTCGCCTACGCCTTTGATGTGCCAATGGTGGTGACCAATGTTGGAGGATTGGCGGAGATGGTTGAGGATGATGTTGTGGGCGTGCTTGCCCAGGTGAGTGCCCGTTCGGTGGCAGATGCCATTGCCAAGGTCTATGAGGGCGACAACCTTGCCCGCTACCGTGAGGGTGTCGTGCGCAATAAGGCCCGCTTCTCGTGGGCGGCCACGGCCGATAGGATCGAGCAACTGCTCGAGATTATAAATAAATAATAGGTAAGCAAGAATAAAGCGAGGCGCACCCTGTGGTGCGCCTCGCTTGTTGTTTTATAGGGATTTTACTGCCCTTACTTTTTGATGTTGGGCTCCTCAAGGCCGAAGTTCTGCTTCTTGTTCTCCCTCTTGAGCCAGAGGCTGATGAACAGAGCCATAACGCCGAACGACGAGAAGATGACCATAGGAGTGGTGTAGCCACCAGTGCTCTTGAGTACGCTACCAATCAGGATGGGCACTGCAAACAGACCGATGTTCTGGATCCAGAAGATGATGCAGTAGGCCGAGCCGAGGATGCGGTTGTCGATAATCTTGGGTACCGAGGGCCAGAGGGCTGCGGGCACCAGCGAGAACGACACGCCGAGGATAACCACGATGGTTACTGCGAGCCACTCGTAGGGGAACTTGGGCAGCAGGAATGCGAACGAGAGGTGGCAAGCGATCATAATGAGCGAGCCAATCATCAGCATCGAAGCAGCCTTACCCTTGTTGTCAATGAAGGCACCCAGGAAGGGGGTGAGAATCATTGCCAGGATGGGGAAGCAGCTAAACAGCTGCGAACCGTTCTCCACCGAGAGGGTGGTGTTCAGGAAGTCGGGAGCGTAGCGCTGGAAGGGGAAGATTGCCGAGTAGTAGAGCACACACAGCAGAGCCACCAGCCAGAACATCTTGCTCGAGAAGATCTTGCCGAGGTCTTTGAACTTGAACTCCTCCTCGCTCTGCTCCTCTGCATACTCGCCGGCCTCTTTGAGCTGGCGGTCAAACTTGCGGTCCATCAGCACGAAGACGGTGTAGAAGATAAGGCCGATGAGAAGCAGGATGGTGCCGAAGAGTACGGGGCTCGAAATCTCGCCACCGAACTTGTTGTAGACCATAGGCGAGAGCCACATAGCCGCAAATACGCCCAGACGAGCAATCGACATCTCAAGACCCATAGCCATAGCCATCTCTTTGCCCTTGAACCACTTGGCGATAGCTTTCGATACGGTCGTACCGGCCATCTCGCAGCCGCAACCGAAGATCATAAAGCCCAGGCAGGACATCTTGGCAGTGCCGGGAAGTGCGGTCCACCACGAGTTCATCCAAGCCTCCAGCGAGGAGCCGATGAACAGGTCGCTCATACCATAGTACTTGATGCACGCACCGATTACCATCAGCGAGGCCGACAGCATACCGGTAAAACGGATACCCATCTTGTCGAGAATCATACCCGCAAAGATGAGGAAGAAGCAGAATACATTCAGGAAATACTCACTCGAAGCGTAGGTGCCAAAGGTGGTGGAGTCCCACGAGAGGCTTGTCTCGAGCTGGCTCTTCAGAGGCGAGAGCATATCCACAAACATATACGCGAAGAACATCATCAACGCGATCAGGATGAGGGCCGACCAGCGCAGGAACGCCGAGTCGTTCATTTTTCTTTTAATTGTTTCTCCCATTGTGATTTAGTGATTAGTTTTTTGTGTTAATTATTTGTTGTTGTCTTGGTTTCGGTAGCGTTTTATGATATCGTATGCCTCCTTCAGACCCAGTTCGCCTGCCTTGCCGAGGTCGATTATGCCCTTCTGCGTATCCTTCATATAGATCTGTACCAGACCACGGTTGAAGTAAGCATCGGCCAGATAGGGGGCCAACTCCAGCGCCCTGGTGTAGTCCTCATAGGCAGCCGGCATATCGCCCGAGTAGGCGTAGAGGTTTGCGCGGTTGAAGTATATGTAGGCCAAATCGGGTGCGAGTTCGGCGGCCCTTGTAAGGTCGTCTATGGCCTCATCGTAGCTGTAGACCCTTGTGCGCCCCGTGAAGTTCAGTTCCGAGTCTATGCTTATCCTGTCGTTCTGCGCAAAGGAGCTGATGTAGTCAATCATCTCGGCCCTGGCTACGGCTCGGTTGATGTAGAGCAGCGGGTCGTTGGGGTTGAGTGCTATGGCCTCCGAGAGCAGATTTACGGCCGAGGTGTACTGACTCATAGAGAGTTGCACAATGCCCCAGGCAATAAGTCCCTCCTGGCTCACCTGACCACCTTCCACGGCCTGCCTGAGTCGTCCGTTCTCCTCCGTCAGTGCCTCCTCTGTGGGTGCTGTGGCGGTGTTGGAGAAGATGAGTGAAACCCCTGCGAAATTCTCCCTGCCCTCCAGAATGGGGGAGTAGTAGTGGTGTCTTTCGCTGACCACCCGGTGGCCGCCCATCCTCAGGCGGAACATCTCCTTCATCGTGGCGTTTTTGTCCGAGTTTTCCTCGCGTATCTCCTTGGAGGTCATCTTCGACTCGAAGGAGAGAATCTGCGAGAAGATGCCGGCCGTGTCGGCATACATAGCAATCTCCTCCGGATCGGCCTCCAGGCGTGCCTTGTACTCGGCAATCTTCCTTTCGCCCGTAGTCCTGTCTTTGCGTGCTCCGGCGTAGTCGCGGAGTTGCTCCTTCAGGCGACCGCGCTGAAGATAGGCGTTGGCAAAGTCGGGGTAGAGCTCAATGGCCTTGGTGTAGTCGTTAATGGCGGCCTGATACTGCTTCATTGCGGCCAACACACCCGCCCTGTTGAAGTATCCTTTCACATTCTCGGGAGTGTGCTCGAGCACCAGGTTGTAGTTCTCCAATGCCTTGGGGAGGTTCTCCTGACGGGAGTAGATGATTGCCAGGTTGTAGTAGGCGCTGGTGATGTAGGGGTCAATCTCCAACACTCTGCCATAGGCCTCAATAGCCTCATCGTAGCGCTCGAGCTGACAGAGGGTTATGGCTCTGTTGAAGAGTGGCGAGAGGTATGTGCTATCGTACTTGAGTGCCATATCGAACATCTCCAGAGCCTCATCCCAACGCTCTTGTGCCATCAGCAGTATGGCTTTCTGGTTGTAGGCCTCGGGGTACTCTCTGTTGGTGCGTATGGCCTTGTCGAACATCTCGTGGCCACCCAGCGTATCTCTCATACCACACAGGGCAATGCCTCGGTTGATGTAGGTCTGTGCATCCTTGTCCGTAAAGCGCAAGACCATATTGAAGTCCACGAGCGACTTGACCCACTGCTTGTTACGCATATGCGTGACACCTCGTGAGTAGTAGGAACCTGCGATGTCGGGCCTAAGGTCTATGGCCTCCGTAAAGTCGCTCACAGCGTCTTCGTAGTTGCCGAGCTCGGCATTGACAATGCCACGATAGTGGAATGCCTCGGTGTAGACGGGGTTGAGTTCGATTGCTCGCGATAGGTCCTCTTTGGCACCCAGCAGGTCGCCCAATCCGAGCTTGGCATACCCCCTGAGGAAGAATGCCTCGTGCGCCTCCTTGTCGGAGCGGATGAGGGCGTTGAGTATGCTGATAGCCTCGTCGTAGTTGTCACTTGCGAGCATATTGCGACTTGCCCAAGCGATATAGCGCTTGTTGTACTGTGCGTGGCTCTGGCCCACACACAGTACAAACAGCATCGCTAATATCGCTACAAGTCTTTTCATACTCGGTTAAATTGAAAATTGAAAGTTTACTGCGCCTTGGCGCACCTTAATTTTCAATTATCAATTTTCAATTATCAATTTTTCAGCGCAGCAATACGCTCTTTGAGGGCGGCGATTTTTGCCTCGGCGTCCCTCTGTTTGTTCTTCTCGTTCTCCACAACGGCGGCGGGGGCATTGGCCACAAAGCGCTCATTGGAGAGCTTGCCCATCACGGTCCTCAGGAAGCCCTCAAAGTAGGCGAGCTCCTTGGCCATCTTCTCCAACTCCTCCTCCACATTGATATTAGCGCTCATAGGAACGAAATATTGTGTGGTCTTGACGATGAAGGCAGCAGCCGTGGGGTTCTTCTCTTTCACCTCGGTGATACTCTCCAGACCTGCCATCTTCACAACCAGCGAGTTGTAGGCGGGGTAGTAGTTCTCGTCGGCGATAACCTCCAGCGATACTTTCTCCTTGTTGGGGATGTTTTTCTGTGCGCGGATGTTGCGGATGCCGCTCACAACCTCCCTTGTGAGGTCAACCTCGGCGAGCATCTTCTCGTCGTAGGCCTTGGGTGCGCCCGAGAGGCTCAGCATAATGCTCTCACCCTCCTTGCGCTCTGCTACGTGCTGCCAGAGCTCCTCGGTAACGAAGGGCATAAAGGGGTGCAGCAGCTGCATAAGACGCTCGAAGAAGTGTTTGGTTGCCTCCACGGTAGCCTTGTCTGCGGGCGAGCCGTAGGCGGGCTTAACCATCTCCAGATACCAACCGCTGAAGTCGTCCCAGAAGAGTCGGTAGAGGGTCATCATTGCATCCGAGATGCGGTATGCCTCGAAGTGCTCCTCAATCTCCTTGTGGGCCTTGTTGAAGGTGCTCTCAAACCAAGCCACAGCCTTCTGGCAGTGGTCGGCCTGAGCGAGTGTGTCGTCTACCTCCCAGCCGGTCACCAGACGGTAGGCGTTCCAGATCTTGTTGCAGAAGTTGCGACCCTGCTCACAGAGACTCTCGTCGAACATAAGGTCGTTACCTGCCGAGGTGCAGAGCATCAGAGCCACCCTCACGCCGTCGGCACCATACTGTGCAATCAGATCCAGGGGGTCGGGCGAGTTGCCGAGCTGCTTGGACATCTTGCGGCCGAGCTTGTCACGCACGATACCGGTAAAGTAAACGTGCTTGAAGGGCCTGTCGTTTCTCCACTCGTAGCCCGCCATAATCATCCTGGCCACCCAGAAGAAGATGATGTCGGGACCGGTGATAAGGTCGTTGGTGGGGTAGTAGTATTTGATCTCCTCGTTCTCGGGGTTGCGGATGCCGTCGAAGACGCTGATGGGCCACAGCCACGAGCTGAACCAGGTGTCCAGAACATCCTCATCCTGACGCAGATCCTCCATCTGGAGCTCGGCGTTGCCGCTCTTGGCGCGAGCCAACTCGAGTGCCTCCTCGGCCGTCTCGGCCACTACAAAGCCACCCTTGGGCAGATAGTAGGCAGGAATCCTCTGGCCCCACCAGAGTTGACGCGAGATGCACCAATCCTTGATGTTCTCCATCCAGTGGCGATAGGTATTTTTGTACTTCTCGGGCACAACCTTGATGATATCCTCGGCTACGGCACGGGCTGCGGGCTCGGCGAGCTACTTCATCGAGAGGAACCTCTGCATCGAGAGCTTGGGCTCGATGGCCACACCCGTACGCTCCGAGTAACCCACATTGTTGGTGTAGGGCTCGGTCTTCTCCAGAAGGCCTGCAGCCTCCAGGTCACCCTCGATAACCTTGCGGCACTCGAAGCGATCCATACCCACATAGAGGCCCACCTTGTCGTTGATGGTGCCGTCGGGGTTGAAGATGTCGATGGTCTCCAGGCCATATTTCTCGCCCAGCATATAGTCGTTTACATCGTGTGCGGGGGTAACCTTCAGAGCACCCGTACCGAACTCGATGTCCACATACTCATCCCTGATGACGGGCACCGAACGGCCCACCAGAGGTACGATAACCCTTGCATCTGCGGGAAGGTCGGCATAGCGGGGGTCGTTGGGGTTTACGCAGACTGCCGAGTCGCCCAAGATGGTCTCGGGACGGGTGGTAGCCACGATGAGCGAGCGGTCCGAACCCTCCACCTTGTAGCGCAGATAGTAGAACTTACCCTGCGACTCCT
>JAGBYS010000079.1 GCA_017628675.1 Tidjanibacter sp. | reverse complement strand
TGCGCATCCCCATTCTGGAGGTTGCGGGCTATGAGGCCGACGATGTCATCGGCACCCTCTCACACAAGGCGGCAGCTCAGGGCTACGATGTCTATATGGTCACCCCCGATAAGGACTTCGGTCAGCTCGTGGGACCCAATGTGCGCATCTACAAGCAGCGCAAGGGCGGCGAGGGAATAGAGATTGTGGGCCCCGCCGAGATCAGGGAGCACTACGGCTTCGACGACCCCCGCAAGGTTATCGACATCTTGGCTCTGTGGGGCGACGCTGCCGATAACATCCCCGGCGTGAAGGGCATTGGCGAGAAGGGAGCAATAAAACTTGTCAACGAGGTGGGCACGGTTGAGGATATCTTGGACAATCTCGATAGGCTCAAGGGCAAGCAGAGGGAGAATGTGGAGGCGGGTGCCGAGCAGCTGAGGCTCTCGAAGGTGCTGGCCACCATCTCGCTCGAGGCCCCCATCGACTTTGTCCCCTCGCAGCTTGCTATGTGTGAGCCCGACTGCCAGGCGCTGAGAGATATCTACAAAAAGCTCGACTTCAATATGTTCCTGCGCGAGATGGAGAATGGAGCATTCTCCCCCTTCAGCGCACAGATATGTCCCGAGGCGGAGGGCTACAAACGCTCCGAGGGCAAGGCCGAGGCCACCCCTCAGCCCACCTCGCTGGACCTCTTCGGCAACCCCGTAGCGGAGCCCGCCAAGAGCACCAAGGCAGCACCCTCGGAGACGGCCGCGATGGGCGACCTGTTTGCCCCCTCGGCACCGCTCTACGACACCATTGACACCACCCCTCACGACTATATCCTCTGTGACACGCCCGAGAAGATTGCCTCGGCCGTGGAGGAGCTTATGGGGGCCGAGCGACTCTGCTTCGACACCGAAACCACGGGCCTCGACTACCACACCGACAAGGTTGTGGGTGTGGGCCTTTCGGCCACCGCACATAGGGCCTTCTATGTGCCCACGACGGTGAGCGGAGCACTCGAAATGCTTAGGCCCCTGCTGGAGAGCGAGAGCATCGAGAAGGTGGGCCAGAATATAAAATTTGACCTTCAGATGTTGCGCCACGAGGGTATCTCGGTTGGTGGCACTCTGTGGGATACGATGATTATGCACTACCTCTTGGACCCCGACGGCCGCCACGGTATGAACCACCTGGCTCAGACCCTGCTCGGCTATAGCCCCATAGAGATTGAGAGCCTTATTGGCAGGGGTACCAAGCAGCTCACAATGGATCGTGTGGATGTGGAGTTGGTTGCCCCCTACTGTGCCGAGGATGCGGATGTAACCCTGCAACTTTTCCAGGTGCTTCGGGAGCGACTGGAGCGCTCGGGCGACCTGGAGCTCTATCGCCGCATTGAGGAGCCCCTGATCCGCACCCTGGCCGATATGGAGTGGGAGGGTGTGAGGATCGACACCGAGAGGCTCGGCCACTATGGCGAGGAGCTCGGAGTGAGGCTTCAGGAGTTGGAGAGCAAGGTTAGGGAGCTCTCGGGCGTGGCGGACCTCAATATCAACTCGGCACGTCAGCTGGGCGTGGTACTCTTTGAGGTGCTCAAGCTCGACTCGAAACCCAAGCGCACCCAGACCAAGCAGTACCGCACCGATGAGGAGTATCTCACCTTCCTTGCCGACCGTCACCCCATCGTTCCCACCATTCTGGAGTATCGCAAAATCAAGAAACTTCTGTCGACCTATGTGGAGGCTCTGCCACAGCTGGTAAACCCCACCACAGGTCGCATACATACGGCCTATAATCAGGCAGTTGCGGCTACAGGCAGGCTCTCGTCGGCCAACCCCAACCTCCAGAATATTCCCATTCGTGAGGAGCTTGGCAGGCCCATCCGCCAGGCTTTTGTAGCCTCCGACAAGGAGCACCTGTTGTTGGCTGCCGACTACTCCCAGGTGGAGCTCCGACTGATGGCCCACGCGAGTGGCGACGAGGCTATGGTTGCGGCCTTCTGCAGTGGCGAGGATATCCACCGCGACACCGCCGCCCGATTGTTCCACACCACCCCCGAGGCGGTGAGTGGCGATGAGCGTCGCAAGGCCAAGACGGCCAACTTCGGCATCATCTACGGCATCTCGGCCTTTGGTCTGCGCCAGAGGATGGGAAACGAGATGTCGATGGCCGAGGCAAAAGAGATTATCGACGGTTACTTCCGCTCCTACCCGGGCGTGAAGGCCTACATCGATAGGACCATTATGGAGGCCAAGGGTGAGGGCTATGTGAAGACCATCTTTGGGCGCAAGCGCTACCTTCCCGACATCAACTCGGCCAACGCCAATGTGCGCTCCCTGGCCGAGCGAAACGCCATTAATGCCCCCCTGCAGGGCTCGGCTGCCGACATCATCAAGATTGCGATGGTGGAGGTGGCTCGCCGCCTAAGGGAGGAGGGTCTCGGCTCGAAGATGATTCTCCAGGTGCACGACGAGCTCATTGTCGACGCGCTCCGCTCGGAGAAGGAGATTGTGTGCCAAATCCTGAGGGAGTCTATGGAGGGGGCAGCAAAGTTGCTCGTTCCCCTGACTGTGGATATTGGCGAGGGCGAGAATTGGCTCGAGGCACATTAATTTATCGAACATTACCTTATGAGAGCATTGGTACAAAGGGTTACAAGAGCAAGCGTAACCATTGACGGTGAGAGGGTTGCCGAGATTGGCAAGGGCCTACTCGTATTTGTGGGTGTTGCCACCGAGGATACGGAGGCGGATGTGGATTACCTTGTTAAGAAGGTGTCCCAGCTGCGCATCTTTGATGACCAGAACGGGGTTATGAATCTCGATGTGCGCCAGGTGGAGGGCGAGGTGTTGGTGGTGAGCCAATTTACCCTTCAGGCCGCCACTCGCAAGGGCAACCGCCCAAGCTACATCCACGCTGCCGGCGAGGCTGTGGCCGTGCCCCTCTACGAGTCATTTAAGAGCAAACTCGCCGCTGTTATGGGTAAGGAGATACCCTGCGGCCGCTTTGGTGCGGATATGAAGGTGGAGCTCATCAACGATGGCCCCGTGACCATCTGGCTCGACAGCGTTCAGTAGATTAAGAATCATAAATAACAATCAAAAACCAATAAGATGAAAAACACGCTAAAAACACTTTTTGCAACACTGCTGTTGCCACTATTGTTTGTGGGTTGCCAGGACCCCGTTGAGGAGCCTACGCCCACCATTACCATCGAGGCCGAGGTCGCTGCCCCCGTTGAGGGCGGCTCGGTGACGCTTGCCTACTCGCTTGAAAACCCCGTGGAGGGCGCAACGCTGTCGGTTGAGAACATCTCGGCCCAGTGGATTCACAACTTTGCTGTGACCCAGGAGCAGGTGGAGTTTGTGGCCGAGGAGAACCTGGCCCTTGGTGCCACCTCGCGTGAGGCCACCTTTGAGCTCACCTATGGCGGTAAATCCTTGAGCCTCGTGACCGTTAGGCAGGGCACCGTCGATGGCACCTTCGCCATTGAGGTACACAAGGTTACCCCCGAGACCATTGAGTACACCGTGACCCCCTCCAACCCATCGATGACCTACCTCGTGAATGTGGCCCCCAAGTCCTTCATTGAGGAGAATGGCGGTCTGGAGGAGTACGCCATCGTTGAGGCCGACTATTTCCGCAAGAGCTTCTATGGCGATGTGCTCGATCAGTACCTCCAAGTGGGCACCGTGACCAACACTATCACCATCGCAGGAGCTCCCGAGGAGCCTATGTGGTTGTGGGTGGCAGGTGTTGTGAGGGCTGCCGACCAGGAGCGCACCCCCATTGTGGTTGCCGAGCCCGCCTACCACGAGTTCCAGTTCCTTCCCTACCCAATCCTCTCGCTGCAGAGCTACTCCCACCACCTGGAGAGCACCGAGGGTGGCACCTTCACGCTGCGCTACGCCCTCGAGAACCCCTTTGAGGCGGGTGAGCTGAAGGTGGAGATTGCCGACGACGGCCAGAGCTGGGTGAGGAATGTGGCAATCAACCAGAGTGACCGCACCATCACCTTCGACTACGACGAGAACCCATACTCCATTGAGCGCAAGGCGACCCTCTATGTTCGCTACGACTACTCGGAGATCTGTGAGTTTGTGCTCACCCAGGTTGCCAACCTCGGCACCCAGGATATCAACTTCGAGATCAGCGTCGACGAGGTGCACTACGACCGCGTGGTGGTAGGCTGCGTGCCCGACAACAACGAGGTGGAGTATGTGCTTGGCGCCATTGCAAAGCGCGACTTCGAGAGCTCGAGCCACAATAGCGACCCCACCAAGATTCCCGAGTTGGACCTTGTGGCTTCGTATCCCACCTTCCAGATTCTCTCGGGCCCCCAGAGCGGCATCACGCTCCACAACACCGCTATCAGCTACGACACCAATTGGTATATATACGCCTACGCGATAAACCCCGCACACGATGCAGCCATCTCGGAGGTGAAGATGGTGGAGGCCGTGTTGGTGGAGGATAGGCCCTACTTTGTGTGGGAGGACGAGAGGGTGACCTCCACGGAGTACTCCAACACCATCTCGGTGGACAACACCCAGCAGACCGTGACGGTCAAGTATGCAGTTGCCAACAGCCACCCCACAGGTGTTGTGGTTGTCGAGGAGCCCTACGATGATGTCCTCATCAAGGATGGCTCGGGCAAGCGTGTGGTGCTCGACCAGCAGGCACAGACCATCACCTTCACCGTGAGCGCCAACACCACCAAGCGTGCCCGCACGACCTATGTCTATCTGAAGTACTTCTCCAGCGAGAGCGACGACTACTCGGATGCCAACACGAGCCTCAAAATCAGCCAAAGCAAATAGTATAAACCCCCAATAAATAAAAAGACTACAGAGATGAAACTGAATAAGATGTTTGCCCTTTTGATGGGCGCCGCAGTGATGTTTGCCTGCAACAACACCCCAACCCCAGAGCCCGAGCCCACTCCCGAAGAGGATAAACTTGTGCTCGAGGATGGCACCATTGTTCTTAATAGGTGTGCAGGAGGTATCTACTTTGGCAACTTCTGGGATGAGGGCATTGCCGACTACTACTTCCTCCTGACCAACGACGAGCACATTGGCCAGACCGCACAGGGCTTCGATGTGCCCGCCACCCCCGGCCGCACACTGCTCTATATCGACCTTTGGGGAGCGCTCTCCGAGGACCACCGAAACCCCATTGTGCCCGAGGGCACCTACCGCTGGGGCGACAGGAGGGGCGAGAATGTGCTCACTTCGGAGTTTACCCTCGCAACCCAGAATCTTGAGCAGGTGGGCGAGCAGTTCCGCATTGTGGATCGCTACTTCACCGATGGTACTGTAGTTGTTGAGCACACCGCCAAGGGTTATAAGATTGCCGCAAACTTTATTACCACCGAGGGCGAGGAGATGAAGTTCATCTTCGAGGGTGAGATGGTGCTCGAGGATAAGAGTGACGACGAGGAGTACAACCCCGAGCTCGATGGCGATGTGACCGTTGAGCCCGTTATCGGCCGCAGCTACCTCTTCAACGACAACGGCGAGGTTGCCAACCACGTTCTTATGCTCTTCTCGTCGGAGGTTCTCTCGGATGACAAAATCCACGTGGGCGAGCCCGGTATGAAACTCCACTTGGACCTCTACAACAACTCGGGCAAGGGTATTGCGGGCCACTATGTTGCCGGCGAACTCAACGAGGTGGGTATGATTTTCGAGGAGCCCGGTGTCTTCTATCCCGGCAGGATGTATGGCGCATCGATGGCCTTCGGCAGCTTCCTGGAGGTGATCACCGAGGATATGGAGGTGGAGTATGCCGTTCTGGAGGATGGCGAGGTTACTATCACCGAAAATGGCGATGGCACCTACTCGGTGGTGGGCGAGTTCATCTCGGGCAACGAGGGTACCATCTCGTGCAACTGGACCGGCGTGGTTGTGCCCCACCTCTAATGAGGTGCCCCCCCACTCCGCCACTCAAACTTCAAGCTAAATAAATAGAGAGAAACACACTATGCAGATAAAACGAGTGATAGGCATTGGTAATGCCCTGACAGACTTTCTGGTAAACCTTCGCAACGACGATGTGCTCACAAGGCTCAACCTCGGCAAGGGTAGTATGAACCTTGTGGATGCTGAGTTCCAGCGCCAGATTCAAGGCGAAACGGCCGACCTGCCCCACACCCTCTCGCTGGGTGGCAGCGCAGGCAACACTATTCGTTGTATGGCACGCCTGGGTGCCAAGGTGGGCTACATTGGCAAGGTGGGCAAGGACTCCACGGGCCACTTCTATGAGCAGGCCCTGGAGAACCTCGGTATCGACCCCTACATCACCCACGGTAAGAACCGCTCGGGAAGGTGCCTGTCGCTCGTGTCGCCCGATGGCGAGCGAACAATGGTCACCTACCTGGGTGCCGCACTGGAGCTCTGTGAGGCCGACATTACCCCCGAGATTTTCGAGGGCTACGACTGCCTCTACATCGAGGGCTTTATGGTGCAGAGCCACGCCGTCATCCGCCACGCCATCAAGACCGCCAAGCAGTGTGGCCTGAAGGTGGCTATCGACCTGGCCAGCTACAATGTGGTGCTGGAGAACAGAGCCTTCCTTATGGACCTGGTGGATAAGTATGTGGACATCATTTTTGCCAATGAGCAGGAGGCTACGGCCTTCAGTGGCGAGGAGGATCCCGAGAAGGCTCTGGAGTTCATCGCCGCAAGGTGTGAGTTGGCCGTTGTGAAGATTGGCACCCGCGGTGCGCTCATCAAGGAGCAGGGCTCCGAGCGCATCCACGTGGGCATTATGGCCGCCGCCAAGAGGGTTGACACTACGGGCGCAGGCGACTTCTACGCCGCAGGATTTCTGGCGGGCATCTGTCAGGGCCTCGATTTGAGGCAGAGCGGCACCATCGGCGCCATCACCGCAGGAAAGGTTATTGAGGTTGTGGGCACCACCTTTGGCGAGGAGGCCTGGAATGAGATCTTCAGCCTTGTGGAGGAGGTTAAATCACAGAAATGCTTGTTCTAAGATATGAGAGCGATTATTGAGCTTGAGAAGATGGAGTTTAGGGCTCCACACGGCTGCTACGACCTGGAAAAGGTGGTCGGAAACCGCTACAATGTGGATTTGAGAATGGAGGTCGAGATTGGCGACGCTCCCGTGAGCGACGAGCTGTTGAAAAGTGTCAACTACCTGGCGGTCTACGAGCAGGTGGCCGAGGAGATACAGGTGCCCTCCAATATCCTCGAAAATGTGGCCTGGCGCATCCTTGAGCGCATCCACGGCGCTTTCCCTCAGATAGTTAGCTCCACTGTGAAGGTGTCCAAGCTTGCGCCACCCCTCGGAGGCAAGGTCGAGAGGGTGAGCGTAACCCTTTCCAAATAAGGGCTTTATGAAAGTGTTTATAACTTGTTCATAAAGTGTCAATAGTTTATTGGGCAAACTCCAAAAAAATGGTGCAACTTTGTGCCAAAGTCGGCGCTAAGTTAGCCGAATCCATAACTGCCAGATGAGCAGTTGTTTTTTTTCTGAACAAAATACGAAAACATAAAAAATTAACGGTAAATATGTCTGAGAAGATGGAGAAAGGGAGCGCATCCTCTGGGCTGAAGGAGCTCAAGTATGAGGATGTATTGGCAAAAACAAAAGAGTATTTCAAGGGTGACGACCTGGCCGCAATGGTGTGGGTCAACAAGTATGCCCTGAAGGATTCGTTCAACCGTATTTATGAGGGCTCGCCCGAGGAGATGCACCACCGCATCGCCGCCGAGATTGCCCGCATCGAGAGCACCTATCCCAACTCGATGAGCGAGGAGGATGTATTTGGTCTGCTGGATCAGTTTAAGTACATCATCCCCCAGGGTGGTCCTATGACCGGTATCGGCAACAACCTCCAGATTGCCTCGCTGTCCAACTGCTTCGTCATTGGCCACCGCACTCCCGCCGACTCTTATGGCGGCATCATCCGTATGGATGAGGAGCAGGTGCAGCTGATGAAGCGTAGGGGTGGTGTGGGCCACGACCTCTCGCACCTCCGTCCTGCAGGCACTCCCGTTCTGAACAGCGCACTGACCTCCACAGGTATCGTTCCCTTTATGGAGCGCTACTCCAACTCCACCCGTGAGGTGGCACAGGATGGTCGCCGCGGTGCTTTGATGCTTACCCTTTCCATCAAACACCCCGACGCAGAGCGTTTCATCGACGCCAAGACTGTGCAGGGCAAGGTTACCGGTGCCAATGTCTCCATCAAGATCGACGACGAGTTTATGCGCTGCGTGATGAGCGGCGAGAAATATGTGCAGCAGTTCCCCATCGACGCTGCCGAGCCTATGTACCGCAAGGAGGTAGACGCTACCGCCCTCTGGCAGAAGATTATCCACAACGCTTGGAAGAGCGCCGAGCCCGGCTGCTTGTTCTGGGATACTGTTCTGCGTGAGAGTGTGCCCGACTGCTACGCCAGCGAGGGCTTCCGCACCGTGTCGACCAACCCCTGTGGCGAGATTCCTCTCTGCCCCTACGACAGCTGCCGTCTGCTCGCTCTGAACCTCTACAGCTATGTAGATAAGCCCTTCACCCCCGAGGCTTCGTTCAACCACGCCAAGTTTGAGAAACACGTGGAGATGGCAATGAGGATGATGGATGACATCATTGACCTGGAGCTCGAGAAGATCGACCTCATCCACAAGAAGATTGGCAAGGATCCCGAGGAGTTGGATGTTCGCCGCGTGGAGCTTTCGTTGTGGGAGAAGATTCGCGAGAAGGCACTCAAGGGCCGCCGTACGGGTCTGGGCATCACCGCCGAGGGCGATATGTTGGCCGCTCTGGGCCTCACCTACGGCTCCGATGAGGCTATCGCCTTTGCTGTAGGCATCCAGAAGGAGCTCTGCCTTAACGCCTACCGTGCCTCGGTGAAACTCGCCAAGGAGCGTGGTGCGTTCCCTATGTATGACAACCTGAAGGAGGAGAACAACCCTATGATCGCCCGCATCCGCGAGGCCGACCCCGCACTCTACGAGGATATGGTTCGCTACGGCCGTAGGAACATTGCGATGCTCACCATTGCACCCACCGGCACCGTGTCGCTTATGTCGCAGACCACCTCGGGTATTGAGCCTGTTTTCCGTCCCGTATACAAGCGTCGCCGCAAGGTTAACCCCACCGACCAGAATGTGAAGATCTCCTACAAGGATGAGGTGGGCGACTGCTTCGAGGAGTACTATGTATTCCACCACAAGTTTGTGGAGTGGCTCAAGATTACCGGCCACAATGTGGAGAGGCTCAACGAGATGTCCGACGCCGAGATCGACGCACTTGTTGCCGCTTCGCCCTACAACCACGCAACCGCCAACGATATCGACTGGGTTGCCAAGGTGAAGATGCAGGGCGCCATTCAGAAGTGGGTAGACCACTCCATCTCGGTTACTGTGAATCTGCCCAACAATGTGTCGGAGGAGCTCGTGGCCGATGTATATAAGACCGCCTGGGAGTGTGGCTGTAAGGGTATCACCGTCTATCGTGACGGCTCGCGCAGCGGTGTGCTCGTGGACACCAAGAGCAAGACCGAGGCCCCCGCAGAGGCTAAGGCACCCATCAAACGCCCCGCAGAGCTCGAGGCCGATGTTGTGCGCTTCCGCAACGGCAAGGAGGAGTGGATCGCCTTCGTGGGTATGCACGACGGCAAGCCCTATGAGATCTTCACCGGTCAGCTCGATGAGGAGGAGCTCTACATCCCCAAGAGCATCAAGAAGGGCTGGATTGTGAAGGTACGCGAGGAGGATGGCACCAAGCGCTACGACTTCCGCTTCAACGATAAGGGTGGCTACCCCCACATCATCGGTGGTATCTCGCGTCTGTTCGATATGGAGTTCTGGAACTACGCCAAGCTCATCTCGGGCGTTCTGCGCAACGGTATGCCCATCGTGGATGTTGTGAACCTTGTCGACAGCCTCCAGTTCACCAGCGACGGCATCAATGTATGGAAGGCCGGCGTGGCTCGTGCCCTGAAGCAGTATATCAAAGACGGCACCAAGAGCAAGCAGAAATGCCCCAACTGCGGTAGCGAGAGCCTCGTTTACCAGAACGGATGTCCTACTTGTCATTCGTGCGGTTGGTCCAAGTGCTCCTAAAAAACGCATATCTCTGGTGAATTCTTCACCAACTTCAACGGGCGAGACCCTCACCTACGATTAGTAGGCTGCGGGCCTCGCCCATCTTGTTGGCAAAAAATTCCCTCCGCCCTCTGCGTTTTTTCTTACAAGGGGAAGAGGTGGGGAGCACCACCCATAGTTCGTTGGCACCGTTGTATCCGCTGCTACCCCTATTACCCCTGTGCCCCCTGCTTTAACTTTCAACTTTCAACTTTCAACTCG
>JAGBYS010000078.1 GCA_017628675.1 Tidjanibacter sp. | reverse complement strand
GGCTGTGGAGGATATGAAGGCCCAGGGTCGCTCGGTCAATCTGGAGGTCTATGATACCCACAACTCGGCCGCCTATGTGGACTCGATTATGATGTACGACCCGATGATTGACAAGACTGACCTCTTCATCGGCCCCATCTATGAGCGCAACTCGGCTTCGGTTATGGAGTATGCCAAGGAGAATAGTATTCCCGTTGTTTCGCCTCTGGAGACTAGCACCAATGGCCAGTATGGTCGTGGCTTCTTCCGTATGGCTCCCCTGAACGAGAAACACTACGATAAACTCGACGCACTGATTGCCGAGGATAGCAATGTGGTGCTCATCTACACCGCCAAGACCGACCAGCAACTTGCCGCCGATGTGGAGGCCAAGTTGGGCGATAGGGCCTACTCGAAGGTGACCTACAACGAGCAGTATGAGATTGCCGAGGGCGTGGAACTCAAGGATGTCATCGCCAAGAGTGGTAATGTAGTCTTCATCCTGAGTAATAATGAGATGGAGGTCGATAAGGTTATGACTCTGATGTGTGGTGTCTTCACCGAGCGTGGCCTGAGGAACAACTATCCCGTTACTGTTGTGGGTACACCTGCCTGGACTCGCTACCGCTATATCGACCGTGCGATGTACTTCAAACTCAATTTGGCCTACATCGCCAACTACCACGCCGACAGGAGCACCAACCGTGTGGCTATGTTCGACGGTCGCTACCTGCAGGCCTTTGGCCGTATGCCCTCCACCTTTGCTTGCAGGGCCTACGATGCCGTGAAGATTTTCTCGCTCGGTATGTTTGCCGGTGGCGATTTGGTCGAGGCAGTGAATTCGCTGTCGACACCTATGCTGAAGGTGCCTTACCACTTCATCGCCCACGAGGGTAATATGGTAAACGACTTCTGGTCGCTGGTTAGGTACGACGACCTGCAGATTGTGGTCGAGTAACCCTCGCCAAAGGATATGAAAAAGGTGTGTCACGGATGTGTGACACACCTTTTTTTATATATGCGCGCGTGAGGCGTTAAGGTGGCTACAGAATATCTTGAAGCGAAACCTCTCTGAAGTCCTCCACAATCCTGTCGGGTGCGGCCTCGAGGAGTTGTTCTCGAGTGTGGGTGGAGGTGAGGGTGATGACCTTCATCTGGGCTGCTCGTGCGGCCATTACGCCCGAGATTGCGTCCTCAAATACCAGACAATCGCAGGGGGCAACACCCAACTTCGAGGCGGCGGTGAGGAATATCTCAGGGTCGGGCTTGCAATGGGTGACCATATCGCCACTGATGATGGCGCTGAAGTAGGGGGCGATGCCGCACTTCTCGAGTACGAAATTGACATTCACCCTCGGCCCCGACGAGCCTACGGCACAGGGTATGCCCGCTTTGTGCAGTTGCTCCAGAAGTTCAACGAGTCCCTCGGTGGGCTTGATGGTGGGGGCGTAGATCTCTCGATAGAGAGCCTCTTTCTCGGCTGCGAGGGCCTCCACACCCTTGGCCTCCACAATGTGGCGGGGGAAGAGTGCGTTGATGATGTCGTCATTACCTCGGCCGTTCAGGTGCGAGAAGTCAGCTCCCTCCTCGGCTTTGAGGTTGTAGCGCTCGGCTATTGCAGCAAAGGCCTTAAAGTGTACGGCCATATTGTTCACCAATACGCCATCCATATCGAATATTACTCCCTTAATCATCGTATGTGTAGTTGTTTGTGGTGCAAATTTAATCAAAATTGTTACCTTTGTAAAATCAAAGAGTAAAAACATTGGAATAATTATGTCCGACTTGCAGGCACTTCCCGAAAAAACCGTTGAGCGACTCAGTGAGTATCGTCGCACACTGCTTCGTTGCCAGAAACAGGGTATTACGCACATCTTCTCCCACGTTCTTGCCGGTATGCACGGCCTGACGGCTGTGCAGGTGC
>JAGBYS010000077.1 GCA_017628675.1 Tidjanibacter sp. | reverse complement strand
CCCTCCTCCTTGCGAAGGTCCCAATCCTTGAGTTTCACCGTGAACATACCACACGAAGAGCCCGCACCTGACATCATACCGTAGCCGGTCGTGTAGGAGTAGGTCTCCACCTGATGAATCTGGTCGAGTCGCTGGGCAATCTGCTCCATAACCTCCACGGTCTCTCCGAGGTTGGTACCGGGAGGGGTCTGCACATCGATATTGATGGAGCCCATATCCTCCTTGGGGACAAGACCCGTCTTGGTGTTCTCCAGCATATAGAACAGGCCACCCAGAGCAACCACAACGAGGCTGACGGTGAGCAAACGCTTCTTAAGCATAAACTTCACGCCCTTCTTATAGTGTCTTACAAGGCCCTTGAAGCTTGCATCGAAAGCGATGTGGAAGCGGGCCGAGAAGGACAACTTGCCATTCTCATCGGGGATATGGGGGCGCATCAGTATCACACACAGCGCAGGGCTCAGGGTGATGGAGTTCAGCAGCGAGATACCCACTGCCACCGCCATCGTAAGACCAAACTGGGTGTAGAAAGTACCCGTCGTTCCGCCCATAAAGCAGACGGGGATGAACACCGCCATAAAGACAAAGGTGGTAGCAATCAGAGCCTTCGAGATGCCCTGCATCGCATCCACCGTGGCCTTATAGGGCGAGGTGTAGCCATCGTCGAACTTGGCCTGCACGGCCTCCACAACCACAATGGCATTATCCACCACCGTACCAATCACAAGCACCAGCGCAAACAGAGTAATCATATTGAGGCTGAAGCCCGCAACCATCAGGAATGCGAAAGTACCGATGAGCGACACCACAATAGCCAGCGAGGGGATAAGCGTCGAGCGCAAGCTCTGCAGGAAGACATACACAACAAGCACCACGAGGATGATTGCCAGAATGAGGGTTTCCACAACGCTCGCAATCGAGGCATCAAGGAAGTCCTTGGTACTCATCAGGTCCACAATCTCCACACCCTTGGGGAGCGACTTGCGGATATCCTCGACCTCCTTATCGATGGCCTCGATAATCTCATTTGCATTGGAGCCCGAGGTCTGCGAAATCATAAGAGTAGTACCGGGGTGGCCATTCACCTTACCGATGTAGTCGTAGCTCATAGAGCCCAGCTCCACCTGTGCCACATCCTTCAGGCGCAAGACTGTACCGTCGCTCTCGGCCCTGATGACCATATTGGCGTAGTCCTCCTCCTTGTCGTAGCGACCACGATACTTGAGCGTATAGCGGAAGGTGTTGCGCGAGTCGGCACCCAGAGTACCCGCAGGCGACTCGAGGTTCTGCTCTGCCAGCACCGCCGAAATATCCGAAGGCATAAGCGAATATTTAGCCATCTTGGCCGGGTCGAGCCAGACACGTAAGGAGTAGTCGGCACCCCTCACATCGACCTCACCCACACCCGCAATACGCGACAGGCGGGGCTCGATGTTAATCTTGAGGTAGTTGCTGAGGAAGCGCTCGTCGAACGAGTCGTCGGGCGAGTAGATTGCCAGCGTCTTAATACGGCTGGTCTGGCGTTTTCTAACGCTCACACCGCTACGGGTAACCTCGGCGGGCAGCAGACCCTGTGCCGAGGCAATACGGTTCTGCACATTGACCATCGCCATATCGGCATCGGTGCCCTGACGGAAATAGATCTGGATACTTGCCGAGCCGCTATTGGAGGCGGTGGAGGTCATATACATCATATTCTCCACACCGTTGATCGCCTCCTCCAGAGGCACAACAACGCTTCGCTGCACGGTCTCGGCGTTGGCACCCGAATAGTTTGCCGACACGCTCACCGTGGGGGGCGCAATCTCGGGGAACTGCTCCACGGGCAGCTGCACAAGGCTGATGAGGCCCAGCAGCACAATCATCACCGAGATAACTCCCGCAAAGATGGGTCTATCGATAAAAGTCCTGATGTTCATACTATCGCTCTCCCCTACTCTTGAGTTTCACTCTGCTCCTCGGTGGCCACGGCCTCCTCCTTTACGATGGGCTCACTCTTGATAACCTCGCCCTCGCGCACAAGACCTGCGCCCTCGGCAATAATCACATCGCCCACCTCCAGGCCGCTCTCCACGATATACTCCACGCCGTTGTTGCGGGGCAGCACCTGGATAGCCGCCGAGCAAGCCTTGCCGTCGATGACCTTATAGACAAAAATCTTCTCCTGCAGCTCATAGGTAGCCGACTGGGGAATCACAATGCTATTCTTCCTCACCTGAGGAATGACAACCTGACCACTACCGCCATCACGCAGCAGGCGGCTGCGGTTGGGGAAGGTGGCACGCACGCTCACTGCACCTGTGGTGGCACTAATGGTACCACTGATGGCGTTGATGCGGCCCATCTTGGGGTAGAGTTTGCCGTTGCTCATAATGAGCTCCACCTCGGGCATCGTGCGGATAGCCTCCTTGAGCGAGCCGTACTCCTGAATCAGGTCGAGCATCTCGTTCTCGGCCATCGAGAAGTAGGCATAGACCTCGCTATCGTCCGACACGGTCACCAAAGGAGTGGTAATGCTGCTGCTCACCAGAGCACCCACACGGTAGGGAATCATACTTGCCACACCATTCACGGGCGAACGCACCTCGGTATAGGAGAGGTTATTCGACGCCCTTGTCTCCTCGGCGCGCGCCAGAGCCAAGCGAGCCTCGGCCTCCACATAGGAGTTCTGGGCGGTCATCAGGTCGAACTCCGACACCACATCCTGGTCGTAGAGCTCCTGGGTGCTCTCCTTGACCAGCTGGGCTGTAGCCAGGCTTGCCTCGGCACTCTTCACATTGGCCTGGGCAATCTCATAGGCAGCCATATAGGAGGTCTGGTCAATAATAAAGAGCAACTGACCCTTGCTCACAAAGTCACCCTCGTTGATGAGGATGTCGGTAATCATACCGCTAATCTGTGGACGAATCTCGACGGTCTGGCAGCCGCTAATGCTGGCAGCATAGTCGGTCTTGAGCGTACGCGACGCCGCCTCGACGGTCATAGTCTTGTAGACCTTCTCTCGAACTGTGGTTGGTTTCTTCTGGCCGCCGCACGAGATGAGCAGCACGGAAACCGCAATCAAAAGTAATACTCGTTTCATTTATCTATCTGTTTTTTATAATTATCTCTCGCTTTTCTCGGTAACTTTCGGGCCCACCCTACTCGCTTTTCCCGCCCTGCCACAAGGGCGCTTCGGGCGCATAATAATCAATTCCGCAAAATTACTATTTTTTACTGAAAGTAAAAACACAACAAAGAGTTTTTATTCGCACAAACCTGGAATATTTCGAGGAAAAATCACTATATTTGCAAAACACGAAACAAACACCTACTTCGATATGCAAAACAGAAACAAAAAGACCTTCAAACCACTCACGGCGCTGCTCATTGGCGTGCTGCTGATTGGTGCCCTCATTGGCGTAAACAGAATCGACACCACCCCCAAGGTGAAAAACATCATCTTTATGATTGGCGATGGTATGGGTATCGCACAGGTAACCGCCACCCAGCTCGCCCAGGGTTATGAGCCTCTGGCACTCGAAAGGGCCAATTATGTGGGCCTCCAGAAGACCTACTCGGCCAACAGCCGTGTGACCGACTCGGCAGCCGCAGGCTCCGCTCTCTCGACCGGCCACAAGACCAACAACGGTATGATTGGCGTGACGCCCGACAGCCTTCCCAAGACCAACATTCTCGAGCATTTCGAGCAGGCCGGAAAGCCCACAGGAATCGTCGTTACCTACCCCGTAACAAACGCGACTCCCGCCGCCTTTGTGGCCCACGTACCCCACCGCAATATGGAGGATGAGATTGCCACCTACTACCTTGAGAATGAGGTCGATGTAGTCTTTGGTGGTGGCAGCCGTCGCTTCGACCAGAGGGCCGACTCGGTGAACCTTTTCGCCGCCCTTAGCCAGAAGAACTACACCATTGCAAAATCACTCTCGGAGATTGCTGAGGTAAAGAGTGGTAATGTGATAATGCTCCCCACCGAGGGCTCTATGTCCTCGCGTCTTGACGGTCGCGACGAGTACCTGCCCGAGGCCACCGCAAAGGCTCTGGAGATTCTCACCAACAATGCCGATGGCGACGGCTTCTTCCTGATGGTTGAGTCGTCGATGATTGACGGCTACGGACACCAAAATAATATAGAGGGCATCATCAAAGAGACCAAGGATTTCGACAACGCCATCGAGGTTGCTTTCGACTATGCCGACAAGCACCCCGGCACCCTCGTGGTGGTCACTGCCGACCACTCTACAGGCGGCCTTACAATCGTGAATGGCAACCGCCGTTTCGACCTGAACGACCACCTTGTAGACTACGCCTTCACTACCGGCGGACACACCGGTGAGATGGTCCCCATCTTCGCCTATGGCACTGGTGCCGAGAACTTTACAGGCGTGTTTGAGAACACCGATCTTCCCCGCATTATGCGTCGCCTGATGGGCTTCGAGTAGAGCACATAATAAGCTCTCGCAGCTCACAACCAACACAAAAGCGAGGCT
>JAGBYS010000076.1 GCA_017628675.1 Tidjanibacter sp. | reverse complement strand
TCGCCACCAACAATGGTGTGATAGACAGCCTCCTCGGCCTTTGCGGCCTCCTCTACTTTTTTCTCCTCTGCCTTGGGTGCCTCGGGAGCGGGAGCTACAACCTCCTCAGCCTTGGGCTCCTCGGGAGTGGTGCTCTCCTCGGGAGTGGTGCTCTCCTCGGCCTCATCGTTATTGTAGGAGATGGGGGCTGTGGGGTCAAACTTATAGTTGGGGTTCTTGTAGTCGGCCAGGTAGTCCCTCTGGAAGGCGCCCAGCTGACGACCATATTTCTCGAGGTTGGAGCCCGAGTGCCAGGTGATATAACCACCCGTGAGGCCTGCGGCATAGAGGCCACGAATCTCACGCTCCACATTGGCAGCATTGTAGGCGATGCCGTTGGGGTCCACGTGCTTCATCACATTGTAGGCCTGCACCCAGGTGCGCACAACGGCAGGGGTGGGGGTCACCTTCTGGCGGTCCATAACCCTCAGGCCCCATTGGTAGAGAATCTGGTAGGGGCTGTTCCAGGGTTTGGCAACGCCGTAGTAGCCACGCGAGAAGTGGTCGGGGTAGGGCATACCGCTAATCACATCGGCCACATTGCTGATGGCGGGCCAATACTGACCGTAGGCGGTGGTGTAGCCGGGGTTGGCAGCCTCGCCGAAGACATCAATCGACACATAGGCGCCCACCTTGTGGATCTCGTCGCAGGCAAACTGCACAAAGCGCTGGATGGCCTGCACCTTGCTCTCGCCGTAGCGGTTGTGGTAGTCCACGATGCTCTCCACGCTGTTCATCCTATCGGGGAAGCGCACATAGTCGAAGTTGATCTCGTCGAAGCCGAGCTTAACGACCGACTCCTTGGCCAGAGCCACATTGAACTCCCACACGCGGCGGTCGTAGGCGCTGGGCCAGAATGCCTTGTTGTGCTTGAAGGGCTGACCTGTGGCCTTTTCGGTGATGGCACACGAGGGGTTGTCCTTCACGAAGTAACTGTCCTTGAAGCAGGTGATGCGGCCCACAACATAGTATCCCTCCTCGTGCAGACGCTTCACGGCGTTGCGATAGAGTGCCTCGTTGTTGGGTGCTCGGTGGTAGTTGGTGGGCGAGTACTCCTTCATTGCGTCGGCTTTCCAGCCGGGAGTCTCGTTGTCCTTGATGTCAATCACGAAGGTGTTGATTTTGCTCTTCTTGGCCAGGGCGATGTACTTCTCGATGTTGCGCAGGGTGCCGGCGTTCAGGTAGAGCGAGTAGCACGCCTCGGGCATCTTGTTGTCCTCAAAGGAGGGTTTCTCTACGGGGTAGAAGTCGCAATCGATGGCCTTGCCGCCGCCGAAGGAGTTCTTGATGGCGCCGTGGATGGGGTCATAAATCTCGGCTTTGTAGCGCTGTGCGGCCTCCTCGGGGGTGGCCACGAGGTATTTGCTGTAGGCCCAGCCCTCCGTTTGACCGTGGCGCACACGGTAGGTTGCCACCGTGCCGTCCTCGGCGAGTTTGTCGTAGCCCACGATTGCCAGAGGGGTCTTCTTGTCGGCAAAGCCGACGATGGTCGACCTCTCCAGATCGCCAATGATGCTCAGCGGTGTGCGCACCCAGAGGGTATCCTCAGCAACCACAGCCTCGGCCTCGGCCACAAGGTTGTGCGAAAGGGCATAGTACTCTTGCTCGTCAATAAGAAGCCTTACGAACTGTAGGCCCTCAATCTCCTCTACCTGAGTGGGGTAGGCGGTCACCTCGGTACCCCTGACGAAGTCGCCTGCCTTGCGCATAACATTGTCGTCACCCACCTGGAAGAGTGTGGCGGTGGGACTCTTGGAGGCGATGAAACGCTGTTCGGGGAGGTGCTCCTCTGCACAGGCAGATAGCAGCAGAGAGGCTGCGAGGGTCAGTAGGGTGCTCATTGCAAAAAACCTTTTCATATTGAGTAGTTTGTTTTATTGTCGTGATTTAACTCACAAAAGTACACATTTTGCGCAAGAAACAATAGCCGCAGGGAGGTTTTTGGGCAAGGGCCAAGAAAAAAGGCTTGGCACTGAGTGCCAAGCCTTTTTTCTTGGGGAGAGAATCTACGATTAGTTCTGGAAGTAGACAATCGATGATACCTGCTCGCCTTTGCCATCCTTGGTGATAATCTTGAAGGTACGGCGAGCTCCGCTATCGTTGGCCGAGAGTACAATCCTTACATAGATTGCTGCGCCACCGTCGCACCAAGGCTCAAGGGTAACGAAGCTCTCGGGGTTGGTGGTCAGGGGGTCAACACCAGGAATCTGTACATCCTCGTCGGTGATCTCGCCAAACGAGAAGGCCTGTGCCATAAGCTCGGCCATAAGCTCGCTGGAGGCCAGCTCTTTCAACTCATTACCGGGGGTGTAGGTTTTACCATTGATGTTGATGTTCTCGAAACGGTACCAGTCACCAACAGTACCTGCGCCGGGGCCAAAGCCTGTGCCTTTGCTACCATCGGCAGCATTGTTGAAGATGGTATAGGAGAAGGAGGCCTCGCCGGGGATGATGGGCTCGTCGTCGCCCTCGTCCTCGCCACCGCCGGTGGTCACGCCCTCCTGACGGATGATGGTGCTCTTAACCCTCTGGCCATCCTTGTAGGTGTAACCCTCAATCTCGGGCCAGGTACATACGATCTCGGCTGCACGAGGTGCACCAGTGTTCTCCTGGATGTCGGCGAGCCACCAGGTGTCGATAATCTTACCATTGCCATCCTTCTTGTACTCAACGGTTACCCAGTCGATCTCCTCGCCACGCACACCGCTGGTGAAGTCGTAGCACTTGAACTCGGCGCTACCATAGAGCATCTGCTCGTTGCGGCTGTCGCCACCCCAGTCGGTTGCGGGTGCGCCATCGACATCGATTACCCACCAACTAAGGCCCCAATCCTGCTGTGCGGTAGCATTGTGATTGAACTCGGCACCAATGCCGCCTCGGAAGCTAATTTCTTTCACACCGCTATTGGCGGGCTGGGTTACGAAGAACTGACGGAAGAAGCTCTTAGCGCCACCCTCGAACTCATAGCCCTCGGGAGCGTTGTAGGTGCAGCATACAAGTGCCCTACGCTCTGCGCCGGTGTTATTCTCAGTAGCGGTTGCAAGGAGGTGGGTCGAGTTAAACTTGCCCTCGCCATCTTTGCCATACTCAACGGTGAGCCAATCAACAATGGGGGCAGCTGCGCCACCATCGCGGCACTCAATGACAACGCTGCCATAGAGCTCCTGCTCGTTGTTCTTGTTGTCACCCCAGCTCTCGGCAT
>JAGBYS010000075.1 GCA_017628675.1 Tidjanibacter sp. | reverse complement strand
TCTGCCCCATCTCGGGCTCGCGCAACTGGACCGAGGTACGCCAATTCAACCTTATGTTCTCGACCCAGATGGGCTCGGTGGCAGAGGGTGCCAACACCGTCTATCTGCGCCCCGAGACCGCACAGGGTATCTTCGTGAACTTCCTCAATGTGCAGAAGACCGGTAGGATGAAGATTCCTTTTGGTATTGCGCAGATTGGTAAAGCGTTCCGAAATGAGATTGTGGCTCGTCAGTTCATCTTCCGTATGAGGGAGTTTGAGCAGATGGAGATGCAGTTCTTCGTGCGCCCCGGCGAGGAGATGATGTGGTGGAACAAGTGGAAAGAGACCCGTATGAGCTGGCACCGTGCACTCGGCTTCGGCGACGAGAACTACCGCTTCCACGACCACGAGAAACTCGCACACTATGCCAATGCCGCTACCGATGTGGAATTCAACTTCCCCTTCGGCTTCAAGGAGGTGGAGGGTATCCACTCGCGTACCGACTTCGACCTGGGTCGCCACCAGCAGTTCTCCGGCAAGAAGATTCAGTATTTCGACCCCGAGACCGGCGAGAGCTATGTTCCCTATGTGGTTGAGACCTCCATTGGTGTTGACCGTATGGTGCTCCAGGTACTCTCGGCTGCCTATAAGGAGGAGCAACTTGCTAATGGCGAGAGCCGCGTAGTGCTCTCTATCCCCGCACCCATCGCTCCCGTGAAGGTGGCAGTTCTGCCCCTGGTGAAGAAGGATGGCCTGCAGGAGATTGCTATGGACCTTGTTCACAGGCTCAAGTTTAGCCACAATGTGCAGTACGACGAGAAGGATTCGATTGGTAAACGCTACCGCCGTCAGGACGCTATCGGTACCCCCTTCTGCGTGACCGTTGATCACCAGACCAAGGAGGACGGCACCGTGACCATCCGCGAGCGCGACACTATGAATCAGTACCGTGTGAGCATCGACCAGCTTGAGGCTATCGTTGCCGAGAAGGTGGGTATGCGTCAGCTCTTCGAGAAACTCGTGTAAAAATTGCACTTCGTGGGTGTTTTCGGCGTTATGCTTTTGTTTCGGCCTCCTCATTTACCCCTTGTAAACTGCGGGGCCGAAACAAAACCAAGCCTTGAAAACCCCTCACAAATTGCAATTTTGTGTGAGAAATAAGTAGCGTACAAATACAAAACAAGCATTATATGAAAACCGCAATATTTCCTGGCTCCTTCGACCCGTTCACCTCGGGACATCAGGCGCTCGTTGCCGAGGGCATCAAGATTTTCGATAAGGTGATTATTGCCATTGGCGAGAATCCCGACAAGCGAGGTCTGCTCACGGTGGAGAATCGCAAACGACTCATCGAGGATCTCTACAAGGATGAGCCTCGTGTGGAGGTGGTGAGCTACCGTGGCCTTACGGGTGAGTACTGCAGGGATAGGGAGATAAAGTTTATGCTCAGGGGTATGCGCAACACGGTCGATTTCGACTATGAGCGCAATATGATGCAGATCAACCAGAGGCTCTATCCCGAGATTACCACCGTGCTGCTCTTCACCCCCTCGGAGTATGTGGCCGTATCGAGTAGCGTCATTCGTGAGGTGCTCAGCTTTGATGGCGATGTGGCCCAGTTTATGCCCGAAGGAGTCGACATCAGGAAGTATCTGTAGGGGAGAGTTATTTGAGTAAGAGAACCACAACTATAAAATACACAAAAAATGCAGTTTTCGGCTGAAATGATTGCTGCCGGTTTGGGTGGCGATATTGTTGGTAACAAGGATGTTACCGTAAGTACTTTTGCGAAGATTGAGGAAGGCCACGCCGGCGCACTGTCGTTTATGGCCAATCCCAAGTATGAGAACTATGTCTACACGACCGACTCTTCGATTGTGATTGTGAATCGTTCGTGGGAGCCCAAGGAGCCCGTGAAGGCTACGCTCATCAAGGTGGATGACGCCTACGGCTCCTTCGCAAAATTGTTGGAACTCTACGCCTCCTATAAGCCTCGCAAGAAGGGCGTTCACCCCACGGCTGTTGTGGCCGAGAGTGCCAAGGTGGGCGAGGGATGCTACATCGGGGCCTATGTCGTCATCGACGAAGGCGCCGAGGTGGGCGAGGGCGTGAGCCTTTATCCCCACGTCTACATTGGCGATGGCGCAAAGGTGGGTGCAGGTAGCACTCTCTACTCGGGTGTGAAGGTGTATGAGGGTTGCAAGATTGGCCAGAGGTGTGTTCTTCACTCGGGTGCCGTTGTTGGCTCCGATGGCTTTGGCTTTGCTCCCAATGCCAAGGGTGAGTACGATAAGATTCCCCAGATTGGCATCGTGACCATCGAGGACGATGTGGAGATTGGCGCCAATACGACCATCGACAGGGCAACAATGGGCTCGACCGTCATCTCGAAGGGTACGAAGATTGATAACCTTGTGCAGATTGGCCACAATGTGGTTGTCGGCTCCCATACCGTTATGGCTGGTCAGTCGGCCATTGCAGGCTCGGCCAAGGTTGGCAGTCGCTGTATGATTGGCGGTCAGGCAGGCATTGTGGGCCACATCACCGTGGGCGACGGCACCGTTGTGGGCTCTCGCTCGGGTGTGACCTCTTCGCTGGAGGCTGGCTCGCAGGCTATGGGCTTCTATGCCATTGATGCCTCCAAGTTCCGCAGGGTCAATGCCGTCTATCGCAATCTGCCCGAGTTGCAGCGCTCCGTAAGGGAGCTCAAAAAGGAGATTGAGGAGCTCAAAAAATAGCGCAGAATGAGTGGCGAGCATCGCATAATTATGGGCATAGACCCTGGTACAAACCGTATGGGCTACGGGGTGCTGGAGGTGCTGGGCAAGAACAAACTGCGTGCTCAGGTCATTGGCGACATCGATATGACCAAGATGAAAGACCCCTATGATAAACTGAAGTACATCTTCGATAGGGTGTTGTCGCTGGTAGATGAGTACAAGCCCGACGAGGTTGCTCTGGAGTCGCCCTTCTTTGGCGAGAATGTCCAGAGTATGCTCAAGCTCGGCAGGGCGCAGGGCGTTGCTATGGCGGCGGCTCTGTGCAGGGGCCACAAGGTCTTTGAGTATGCCCCGAGGAGGGTTAAGCAGGCCATTACGGGTAATGGTGGTGCGGCCAAGGAGCAGGTGGCAGCTATGCTCAAGAGTATGCTCGGGGTGGAGTATAACCCCAAGAGGCTCGATGCGACGGATGGACTTGCGGTGGCTCTGTGTCACTACTTCGAGAGTAGTGCTCTGGTGCCCCATCAGACCGTGGCACAGAAGCGTGGGCGCACTCGCAGTAGCTCCTGGGAGGCCTTCGTGTCGGGAAATCCCGATAGGGTAGTTAAGCAGAAGAAATAGAATCTAAAGTAATAACAACTAAAAAAAGAGAAAAGACGATGAAGAAAATTTTTGCATTTGTTGCAGCTGCCCTGATGATGGTGGCTTGTGGCACACAGAAAAATTATGTGGTAGAGGGTACCATTGAGGGCGCTCTGGGTAAGATTGCTCTTGTGGATATGGACGACAAGAATATCTTTGCCGAGGTTAAAAGTGAGGATGGTACCTTCACCCTGGAGGTGGAGAGCAAACACCCCCTTATGGCTGTGCTGAAAGTTCACGGTGATCAGGTTCTTCCCGTCTTTGTGGACGCTTCGCCCCTGAAGATCGAGGGCTCTATGAACGAGATCGAGAAGATTTCGGTGAGTGGTAGCGCCTCGAACGAATCCTTCAAAAAGTTCAATCGCAAGCAGTACGAGATTCTGGCTCCTATGCAAGAGTCGGAAGACCTCTCGTATGAGCAGATTAATGAGGCTTTGATGAAACTGCAGGAGATTGCGAATGTCAGCTACGAGGAGAACAAAGATAACCTCTGGGGTGCATACCTCTTAGTTAGTATGAAGTCTGCACAGCTCTCCGCAACGGAGATTATTGAGGCTGTGGAGGCTCTTCCTAAGGATATCCAGAAGGAGGAGAGCATTGTAGCCCTCAAGGAGAGCGCCAAGGGTCAGCTCAAGAGCGAGGTTGGTCAGCCTTATGCGGATATTGAGCTCCCCAATGCAGAGGATAAGCTGGTGGCACTCAGCGAGGTGGTTAAGGCTAATAAGGTTGTGCTTCTCGACTTCTGGGCTTCGTGGTGCGGTCCTTGTATGAGGGAGGTGCCCCACCTGATGAAGGCCTATGGCGACTTCCACGAGAAGGGCTTTGAGATCTATGGCGTGAGCCTCGACGGCGACAAGGAGAGCTGGATGAATGCTGTTCAGAGCAACAACTTTATGTGGGTGAATGTGTTGTCGCTGCCCGACTCGGAGGCTAAGGCTGCCGAGAAGTATGGCGTTAGCACCATCCCCTCCAACTTCCTCATCGACAGCGCGACGGGCAAAATCATCGCCAAGAATCTTCGTGGCGAGGCCCTCGAAGAGGAGCTTGCAAAGTTCTTTGCCGAGTAGTGTGGAACAACTAAGAGATAAATACCTATAAACTATTAATACTATGAAGAGATTAATGATGATTGCAGCCCTGGCACTCTCGCTTGTTGGTTGCGCCAAAGAGTATGTGGTGAGGGGCACCATCGAGGGCTATGCCGGCGAGGTGAAACTGATGGCCAATAAGAGCACCGAGTGCTTCGCTTCGACCACCACCGAGGATGGCTCGTTTGAGATGAAGGTGGATGTGAAGGCTCCTCTGTTTGCCAACATCGTTGTGGGCGACAAACAGCGTATGATCTTCGTGGAGGAGGGCACCGTGACCGCTCAGGGCACCCTTGAGAATTGGGATGCAGTGACTGTTGGTGGCACCAAGTCCAACGATAACTTCGCAGCCTATCGTGGCGAGAAAAAGGCTCTGCTGGAGGCCTACTATGCTGCCACTGACGATGAGAGCCGCACTGTGGCCGAGCAGAACTACGACAATCACACGGCTGCGACCTATGAGGCTAATAAGGATAACCTCTTTGGTCTTTATCTGCTCGCCACCGAGCTCTACTATGGTATGACCCCCGATGAGATTCTCGAGGCTGTGAAGGCTCTGCCTAAGGCCCTTCAGAAATCCCACACCGCCATCACTCTCCGCGAGCTCGCTGAGGCTATGAAGAGGGTAGATGTTGGTCAGCAGTATGTCGAGCTCGAGTTGCCCGATAAGGACGGCAATATGATCAAGCTTGGCGATGTTCTGGCACAGAACAAATATGTGCTTCTGGACTTCTGGGCTTCGTGGTGTGGTCCCTGTATGAGGGAGGTTCCCTTCCTTCTGGAGGACTACGCAAAGTACCACGACAAAGGCTTTGAGATCTATGGCGTGAGCCTCGATAAAAACCGTGAGCCTTGGGTTGCTACTATGGAGTCCAAGGGTCTTGTTTGGCCCAATGTGAGCGAGCTGAAGATGTGGGAGGATCCCTCGGCAAAACTCTATGCCGTAAGGAGCATCCCCTCCAACTTCCTCATCGCCTCGGACGGTACTATCGTTGCGCGCAACCTGCGTGGCGAGGAACTCGGAGCGAAACTCGCCGAGTTGCTCAGCGAGTAATAACGACAACATTTGTTCCTAAAAAGTTCGCGGGCGACCCCACAGGGTTGCCCGCGATTATTTTTTTGTCGTGTATATGAGGTGTTGGACAAAAAAGAAGGGGTTCCATTTGGAACCCCTTTTGTGACACCGACAGGACTCAAACCTGTAACCTTCTGATCCGTAGTCAGATGCTCTATTCAATTAAGCTACGGTGCCGAATTGCGAGTGCAAATATACGGCTTTTTTGGGTATCTGCAAGAAAAAAATGAACTTTTTTGCAAACTTTTTTTAGCCCCGCTCATTTTCAGTTTGTTACAAGCCCGAAAAAATGAGCAGGGCTTGGTGGTTGTTGGCTACAGAGCGGCGAGTTTGTCCAGCGCCATCTCAATCATCTGCCTTACGAAGGGCTTGTAGTCGGTGTTCATATCCTTAACGGCCCTCTGGGCGATGATGGTGCAGATGGTGCCCGCACGGTGGCCCATAAGTTTTCCGAGACCAGCCAGAGCACTGCTCTCCATCTCGAAGTTGGTGATGCGGCGACCTTTGTACTCGAAGCTCTCAATCTTGCTGTTGAGCTCCTTGTCGGCGGGAGCGATGCGCAACCAGCGACCCTGAGGACCATAGAAGCCGGGGGCTGCCACGGTGATACCATCCACCACCGAGTCCTTGAAGTGCTCGAAGAGCTGCTGGTCGGCGTCGATGAAGTAGGGGGCGGGGAGCTGGGGATTCCAGCCTGTGTGCTCCACGAAAGCCTTTTCGATTGCAAGGTCGCATACGCCATCACGACCTGCGTAGTAGTTCAACAGGCCGTCGAAGCCCACCGACGAGTGGGCAAATACAAACGAGCCCAGAGGGATGTCGGGCTGAATGGCGCCCGAGGTGCCAAGGCGCAGCAGGGTGAGCACTCGCTTTTCTTGCTTCTCGATGCGGCTCTCGAAGTCGATGTTAGCCAGAGCGTCCAACTCGCTCACCACGATGTCGATGTTGTCGGTGCCGATGCCGGTCGAGATGACGGTCATTCGTTTGCCCTTATATGTGCCTGTGATGGTGCGGAACTCGCGGCTGGCGATGTTGCACTCTTTGTTGTCGAAGTAGCTTGCCACCATCTCAACCCTGCCGGGGTCGCCCACCAGAATGACGGTGTCGGCCAGGTGCTCGGGCTTGATGTGGAGGTGGAAAATGGAGCCATCGGAGTTGATGATGAGCTCGGAAGTTGGGATTGTTCTCATAATTTTATCCTCTCAATTTTTTATATTGCCTAATTATTTGTAAATTTGTAACTCAACAAACAGTATGATGTTGAATATACAAATATAGTGAAAATTTATTAAATGAACCCTAAAAGTATGGAAAAGAGTAATCAATTTGTTCAGCAGCACCGTGAGCGCTTCCTCGAGGAGCTCTTCGAGCTGCTCCGCATCCCCTCCATCAGCGCCCAGAGCTTCCACCACGAAGATATGGTCAAGACTGCCGAGTGGCTCCGTGAGTCGCTCCTTAAGGCAGGCGCCGATCGTGCCGAGGTGATGCCCACCGCCGGCAACCCCGTGGTCTATGCCGAGAAGATTATCGACCCCGCCAAGCCCACCGTTGTGGTCTATGGTCACTACGATGTTATGCCCGAGGATCCCAAGGATGAGTGGCGCACAGACCCCTTTGAGCCCGTCATTAAGGATGGCCGCATCTGGTGCCGTGGTGCCGATGACGACAAGGGTCAGCTCTTTATGCACGCCAAGGCCTTTGAGGCTATGGTTGCTACGGGTGAACTGCCTTGTAATGTGAAGTTTATGCTCGAGGGCGAGGAGGAGATTGGCTCACCCAGCCTCTACGCTTGGTGTGAGGAGCACAAGGAGCTCGTCAAGGGCGATGTTATCCTCATTTCCGATACGAGTATGATCTCGATGGATACCCCCTCGATTACCTGCGGTCTGCGCGGCTTGTGCTATATGCAGGTGGAGGTTACAGGCCCCGACCACGACCTGCACTCGGGTCTCTATGGCGGTGCCGTTGCTAACCCCGCAAATGTTCTGGCCAACCTCATCACAAAGCTCGTGGATGAGAATGGCCGTGTGACCATCCCCGGCTTCTATGACGATGTCCGCATCCTCACCGAGGAGGAGCGCACCAACTTCAACAAAGCGCCCTACGACAAGGAGGAGTATATGCGTGGCGTTGGCGTGGAGGAGCTCGCCGGCGAGGAGGGTTATACCACCATTGAGCGCACAGGCGTACGCCCCTCGCTCGATGTGAACGGCATCTGGGGTGGCTACACCCTTGAGGGTACCAAGACCATCATCCCCTCGAAGGCCTACGCCAAGATCTCTATGCGCCTTGTGCCCGACCAGAATTGGGAGAAGATTGCCCAGCTCTTTGAGGACTACTTCCGCGCCATTGCACCCAAGTGCGTGAAGGTGGATGTCAAGTCGCTCCACGGCGGTCAGCCCTATGTTTCGCCCACCGACCTGAAGGCCTATAAGGCTGCCGAGGCTGCCATTGTGGACACCTTTGGCAAGCGTCCTTTGCCCTTCTACTCGGGCGGTAGTATCCCCATCGTGAGCGGTTTCGAGAGGATTCTCGGTATGAAGTCCATCTTGATCGGCTTCGGTCTGGGCAAGGATGCAATCCACTCGCCCAACGAGAGTTACGGCCTCGACCAATTCTACAAGGGTATCGATACCATTATTCGTTTCTACAAGCACTTCGCTGAGTAAAAACGCATCTCTCTGGTGAATTTTTCACCAATCTGCGATAGGCGAGTTCCTCATTTGCGTCAAGCAAACTGCGGACTCGCCTTCTTGTTTGGCCCAAAATTTCCTCCACTCTCTGCATTTTTCTGAGTATTTG
>JAGBYS010000074.1 GCA_017628675.1 Tidjanibacter sp. | reverse complement strand
ATCAATACTAATATCTATTAGTAAATTACTAATTACTCTTTACTATTTACTCTTTATTCCTTACTCCTTACTAACTGTTTAAAGCAGGTCTTCAACCTCTTGTTCCCTGAGTACGAGGTTCAGGGAGTCGAAGAAGCTGATGAAGACATATCCCTCGTAGTTCTCGGCTGCCACGGAGAGTTGGATAAGGCCGAGGCCCATCTTCTCGGTGTTGTTATACTCGGAGATGAGCGTCACGTGGCCGCTCTCAATGCCGGCCATCTCCAGGCCGCTACCCTCCTCATAGACATCCTGGAACTGCTCGACAACCTCGGGCTCGCCAAACTTGTTCGTCAGGCGGCGCTGGAAGGTGTTGTAGGTGGAGCGCAGGTTGCTCCACGAGGTGGTCGTGGGGAACATAACCCTCACCAAAAAGACCTTCTCGCTCGTGGGGGTGGAGTATACACACAGGATGCACTCCTTGTCGCCATAGTAGCCCGAGAGGTAGATGAGGGTGTATGTCTGCTTCTCCTCGCTCTGCTTGGTGTAGCCTAGCTTCTCCAACTCGGCACAGAAGGTGTGGATATCCTTATTGAAGGAGATGCCGCGGAAGTGCATATGGGCCTCGTCCTCGTTCTCGAAGGCGCTCACCTGCTCCCAGAGGTCGCTCTCAATCGACTCCTCCTCCGCTTGTTCCTGCTCCTCCTGGTTGCCCAGGGCGTTGAGGTCCATCAGGCTAATAAAGGCGCAGAAGGGGTTTTCTATGTCGTTCTTGTAGCTGAGGGTGGAGATGTAGATGACACTACTCTCCGTCACCCACATATTGGATACTGTCTGCAACAAATCGCCCTCCTCGAAAGGCTCTTGTCCCTCCATAAAGGGCGAGCCGAGGGCCGCAGTGAGTGTCGCCGTAGCCTCCGCTACAACCTCATTGATGGGCTTGCCATCGGGAACCAAGACGGCTGTGAAAGATTGCAGAGGGGTGCCATTCTCTATATCCTCCTGGTTGAAAGGATACTGCAGAAAGCTGTCGTAGTTGCCCAGGTTGTGGCCCGAGATGAAGTAGGTGGAGCCGAAATTTTGTTTCAGGTTGGCAAGCAGGGTTGGCTCCGTTGCAAAGGCCTCATCTACGGTGACGATGTGGTCCCCAAACATCTCGTCGAAGACCTCCTTGCTGCAACCCCAATGGGTGTTGTGGATGAGATAGATGAAGCTCTGGGGTGCCTCAAGGGCTACCTCCGAGATGGACTCCGCCTCTGCGGGCTCTTCAGCAACTGCCTCTTCTGCCGCCTCGTCTGCGACGATGTACTCAACCTCCTCGACATACTCCTTGCCCGGATCGTAGGAGCCTACATAGCCATACAATAGGGGATTTTCGCTCAGTTCGGGGTTGACCATAAAGAAGACTGTCACGATGCTGTCGGCTCCGCTGCTCCAGCAAGCCATCGTATAGATGCTCGTCTTGTCCGAGATTTTTATCTCCTGCACCTCTTTGTGGATGGGGTCGCCACAGCGTGCCACGATCTCCATACACAGGAGTGTGAGGACATCTTCCGAAGGAGCGTCGGCAGTTCTCTCGGGCGAGAGGAAGGCGATGAAGGTGTCGAAGTTGTTGTTCTCACCCCAGGAGTCGACCATCACATAGGCCTCCAGCCCTGCATAACGGAAGCCCTCGAGGGTCGTTGAGCCTTCGAAGTATGAGGAGAACTCTCCGATGATGTCGCCCGACAGCGGGTAGAGTGCCTCCAGCAGAGGGTAGGTCTCCACACCCTCGTAGTTGAGTTCGATCTCGCGAGGAGTGAGTGTCCAGGGGGTGTCGCACACAAAGTCAAGGATGTCGTTGCTCTGGGCGTAGGATGCGAGAGTGCTCACAAGCACCGCAAGGGAGAGTAGCAGTCGTTTCATCGTCTGAGGAATTTTTGTGATAAAAATAAAGGAAAAATGATATCTCCTCACAAAGTTAGGAATTTTCCGCAAATGTTGCCACCCCCACCCTATTATTTTATAAGGTGTTCGCACTCGTCGTAGTCAAAATTAAACATTCAACTTTCAACTTTCAACTCAAATCACTATCTTTGCACCTAATATAGACTTAATTAGGTTCGTTATGGAAGTGAAAACCACCGAGGCCCCCAAAGAGAGGTCACTCAATTTCGTAGAAGAGATTATTGAAAACTATATCGCCGAGACCGGAAACGCAATCCAAACCCGATTCCCGCCAGAGCCCAACGGCTATCTGCACATCGGTCACGCCAAGAGTATCTGCCTTAACTTCGGCCTGGCAGAGCGCTATGGCGGCAAGTGCAACCTCCGTTTCGACGACACCAACCCCGTGAAGGAGGATACCGAGTATGTGGACTCCATCAAGGAGGATATCAAGTGGCTCGGCTTCAACTGGGCTGTGGAGCGCTATGAGTCGGACTACTTCGACCAGCTTTACGATTGGGCTATCCTTCTGATTAAGAAGGGAAAAGCCTATGTGGATGACCAGACTCAGGAGCAGATTCGTCAGGGTCGTGGCACCGTGCAGCAGGCCGGCACCGAGAGCCCCTGGAGGAATCGTTCGGTGGAGGAGAACCTTCGCCTCTTCGAGGAGATGAAGGAGGGTAAGTATGCCGACGGCGAGAAGGTCCTCAGGGCCAAGATCGATATGGCTCACCCCAATATGCTCTTCCGTGACCCCATCCTCTATCGTATCATCCACACCGATCACCACCGCACAGGCAGCAAGTGGTGCATCTATCCTATGTACGACTACGCTCACGGCCAGAGTGACTCCATCGAGCGCATCACCCACTCGATTTGTACCCTCGAGTTCGATGTGCACAGGCCCCTCTACGACTGGTTTATCCAGGAGCTTGAGATCTTCCCCAGCCACCAGTATGAGTTTGCAAGGCTCAATCTGACCTATACCGTGATGAGTAAGCGCAAATTGCTACAACTCGTTAAGGATGAGGTGGTTACGGGTTGGGATGACCCCCGTATGCCCACCATCTGCGCACTGCGTCGCAAGGGTTACACTCCTGCCTCCATCAGGGCTTTTGCCGAGAAGGTGGGTGTGGCCAAGAGGGATAATGTTATTGACCTGTCGCTCCTGGAGTACTGCGTGAGGGAGGACCTCAATAAGGTTGCCGAGCGCAGGATGGCAGTCATTGACCCCCTGAAGGTGGTTATCACCAACTACCCCGAGGGCCAGAGCGAGTGCTTCAGCTGCGTGAACAACCCCGAGGATGAGGCTGCAGGCCGTCGCGAGGTGCCCTTCGGCAGGGAGATCTACATCGAGCGTGGCGACTTTATGGAGGAGCCCCCCAAGGGTTACTATAGGCTTCGTCCCGGTGGCGAGGTGCGCCTGAGGTATGGCTACCTCATCAAGTGTGAGGAGGTCATTAAGAATGAGGCTGGCGAGGTTGTTGAGCTTCGTTGTACCTACGACCCCGAGTCGGCAGGTGGTGGCTCGTCCGACGGCCGCAAGGTTAAGGGTGTTATCCATTGGGTTTCGGCCGCTCACGCTGTTGAGGCCGAGGTAAGGCTCTATGATAACCTCTTTGCAAAGGAGAGTCCCGACGATGTTGAGGAGGGCAAGGTATTTACCGATTACCTCAATCCCAATTCGCTTGTTGTTAAGACAGCATACTGCGAGCGTTCGCTGGGCGAGGCTAAGTTGGGCGATAGGTTCCAGTTCGAGAGGGTTGGTTACTTCTGCGTAGATAAAGACTCTACCCCCGAGAAGATTGTTTTCAACCGCACCGTTACCCTCAAGGATACTTGGGCAAAGCAGCAGAAGAAATAATCGCTTCGGTAAAGTCAATAATAAAGGGAGTGTTCCACGAGGAACACTCCCTTATTTTTGCTCAACAATGTTCCTCGTGGAACAATGTTTGGAATTGACGATTTTTTTAATTTTCAATCCCCACCCCCCTATCGGCCGAAGAAAATCAAGAGAACATTGATATCTGCGGGTGAAACGCCGGGAATTCGCGAGGCTTGTCCGACGGTTGTTGGGCGGATTTTGGAGAGTTTTTGACGCGCCTCAATGGTGATGGATGTGAGTTTCAGGAAGTCGAAACCCTCGGGAATCTTCACATCCTCGAGTCTTTTGAGCTTGTCGGCATTCGCTCTTTCGCGCTCAATATAGCCGCTATATTTGACCTCTATCTCCACCTGCTCGATGATTTCGCGGCCAATGTTGTTTTTCTCCACAAACTTTTTCAACGGTGAAATGAGTTCAATTAGGTCAAAAAGCGAAATGTTGTTGCGCATCAGCACCTCCGACACCTTTCTTTTTTGTGAAAGTTGTGCAGAATTGACACTTTTCAAATAGTCCGAAATTTCCTCTGGACCGACCCCTTGTGCGTGGATGAAATTTTTAAGCGATTCTACGAGCGATTTTTTTTGCTCAAACTCTGTCCACCTTTCATCGCTCACCAGACCGATCTCGCGACCAATAGGAGTGAGCCTGCGGTCGGCGTTGTCCTGCCTGAGTAGGATGCGGTACTCCGCCCTGCTGGTGAACATACGGTAGGGCTCGTCGACACCCTTGGTCACAAGGTCGTCTATCAACACGCCGATGTAGGCCTCGTCCCTCGAGAGTACAACCTCGCCCTCTCCTCTCAGTTTTCTCACGGCGTTGATGCCCGCCATCAGACCCTGAGCTGCGGCCTCCTCGTAGCCGGTGGTGCCGTTCACCTGACCGGCAAAGTAGAGTCCGCCGATGAGTTTTGTTTCGAGCGTGTGGGTGAGTTGTGTGGGTGGGAAGTAGTCGTATTCTATGGCGTACCCTGGGCGGTAAATCCTCACATTTTGGAAACCCTCAATCTGCTCCAGGGCGGCACACTGCACCTGCCAGGGAAGGCTCGAGGAGAAACCATTGAGGTAGTATTCGTTGGTGTCGCGACCCTCGGG
This sequence comes from Tidjanibacter sp., assembly GCA_017628675.1. Taxonomy (GTDB): domain Bacteria; phylum Bacteroidota; class Bacteroidia; order Bacteroidales; family Rikenellaceae; genus Tidjanibacter. The sequence continues at coordinate 15,902 of JAGBYS010000074.1, read as the reverse complement.
CTCGAGGAATAGTTGGTGGAAATCTTTGTCGGCAAAGGTCCTCAGTTTATCCTCAATGCTGGGGCAGTAACGGGGGCCTATGCCCTTGATAAGTCCCTGAAATAGAGGGGAATCCGCAAAACCTGTGCGTAGGGTGTCGTGCACCTGCTGGGAGGTGTAGACCAGATAGCAGGGCATCTGCTCCTCCACGGGTTTGCAGCTGCCCAGGAACGAGAATTTGGAGGGCTCGGCGTCGCCATCCTGCCTCTCGAATTTCTCGAGATTCAGAGAGCGAACATCGATTCTGGCGGGCGTTCCCGTCTTCATCCTGCCCGCCTCAAAGCCGAGGCCTATGAGCTGCTCGGTGAGGCCGTGGGAGGCGCTATCGCCCGCACGACCACCCTCGGCGCTGTTGCGACCTATGTGCATAAGGCCTCCGAGGAAGGTGCCCGCCGTGAGAATCACAGCCTTGGCACGGAAGGTCACACCCATCTGGGTCACCACTCCGCGGACCTCTCCCCTACCCTCTTGTTCCTCTATAAGTAGCTGATTTACTGCGTCTTGCCAAAGACTAAGGTGGGGTGTATTTTCGAGACTCTGGCGCCATAGCGACGAGAAGAGCGCCTTGTCGCACTGCGCCCTGGGGCTCCACATAGCCGCACCCTTCGAGCGGTTGAGCATACGGAATTGGATGGTGCTACGGTCGGTGATAATGCCCATCTGACCTCCGAGTGCGTCTATCTCTCTGACAATCTGACCCTTAGCCACGCCACCAACCGCAGGGTTGCACGACATACTTGCAAACTTGGTCATATCCATTGTCACCAGCAGTGTCTCGGCACCGAGCTGTGCGGCGGCCGCTGCGGCCTCACAGCCTGCGTGTCCTCCGCCCACAACTATCACATCGTAGTCAAATCTCATCTCTCTCGTCTCCCCTATTCTTGCTTGTTGTTCGGCGAGCTAAAGTTCTCTAAAGCGAGCCAAATAAAAATTCTCTTTCTGGCGCATCTGGGCGGCCTCCTGGTCACTCTTGTCCTTGTAGCCACACAGGTGCATTGCGCCGTGAATGATGACCCTCAGTTGCTCTTCAGCGGGGTCTGTGCCGAGCTGTGCAGCGTTGTCGTCCACCGTGAAGGGGTCGATAAAGATGTCGCCACTGACCACCTTCCTTCCCTCCAGGTCGCTGTAGTCGAAGGTGATAACATCCGTATAGTAGTCGTGGCCGAGGTATTGGCGGTTGATGCCGATGTGGTTCTCGGAGGAGCAGAAGATGTAGCAAATCTCCCCCACCCTGAAACCCTCGTTGTGGATGGCTTCCCTCACCCAGCGGTTGATTTTCACCCTTCCGCGGGGCATATAGTCGGTCTCCTGATTGTAGAAGTGAATAGCCATTTTTGTGTATGGTTAAGTTGTTGTTCTATCGTAAGTTAATGCGTCCCTCGGGCCCCTATTTTGCAATCCAGGGCTCGGGGTCCTGCTTGAGGGTCATATACCAGAGCTCGAAGTGGAGTTGGTGGTCGTCGGGGTTGTCACTTGTGGCCAGCGTGCCCACCTTGCTGCCCGCCTGGAGCTGGTCGCCCTTGCTGACGCTCACCGCCGCCATATTGGCATAGAGGGTGAAGTAGTCGCCGTGCTTGACCATCACGCAGTGGTTCAGACCGGGGATGACCATCACCCTTGTCACCGAGCCTTCGGCCACACATTTGACCTCGGCACCAGCCGTAGCGGCGATGTTTATGCCCGTATTGTCTATGGTGATATGTTTCTGGGTGGGGTGGGGGTGTTGGCCAAACTGCTCAATGATGACACCGCCCTCCACGGGCATAATCATCTTACCCTTCTGCCCCTCGAAGCGGGCATTGGCCACAGAAATGGCCTTGCGCTCCTGCTCACTCACCTTCTTTTTATTCTTGCGCGCCTCCTCTTCCATTATCTTTTTGATGGATTTCTGGGCCTTCTCGCGCTCCTCTTTGCGCTTTTTGATCTCCTTGGCAATCTGCTTCTCCTCTTTGGCGAGCTTCTTGGCGGCCGCATCGAGCTGTTTTTTCTCGTTTGCGAGCTTATTTAAGGCCTTTTGTTGCTCGGTGCGGAGTCTGTCCAGCTCGCTCTTTTTCTGGTCCAAAACACCTATCTCTTGCTCCACAGCGAGGCTCTGCTCGGTGATGGTGCGGGTCTTCTCGTCGATGGCACGGTTGTAGCGGGCCAGCAGGTTCATACGCTGAGTGGCGGTGTGGGCATCCTCGGCCGAGAAGATGAAGTGGAGTGGGGCGCCCACGAGGTAGTTCTTGTGGAGCGCACGAACCATCTGGGCATACTCATCCTTCAGGGCGTTTATTTCGCCCTGCATTGTGTTCACATCCGAGGTTTTGAGCGATATGCTGTCGGAGATGATGGCTATCTGTTTCTTGTAGTTGGCAACGATTGTTTCGCGGTTTTTGATCTTCTGTCGGAGCAGTTTCACCTCGGTCTCGTTGCTTTTCTTGGAGTCGGCAATGTTTTTGAGGAGCCTTTCGTTCTTGGCGATAGCCTCCTCTGCCTTTTTTATCTGGGCGTTCAGCTCGTCGACGGTCTGGCCCATTGTGGCGACCAGGCCTGAGAGCAGAAACGCTATTATGCACAATATCCTCTTCATTCCTCTCTATTAGGGGGTGTTTGTAAGGTGGGGTGGGGGAGGTGGCGTCGCTTGTGGGCCGCTACTTCCTATCTTGCAATTCGTATTGCATCTTCTTGAGTGCCTCGATGCGCTTTTTGATGAGCTGCTCATCCTCGCCCGCCTCGGCTGCTCGCTTGTAGTAGATCTCCGCCAGGAAGGCCTCATTGTTGGCCAGCAGGATGTCGGCATAGTGGAGCAGGAAGGTGGGATCGTTGGTGGTGTCGAGCGAGATGGCCTGCTGCATCACCTTCTTGGCCTCCTTGTTGCGCCCCAAGAGGAAGAGAATCATCGCCTTGGTGTCGAGGTAGTTGGCATTCGTAGGCTCCAACTCACAGGCTCGACTGCTCATCTGGAGTGCGTGGGGCAGGTTGTCGCCCACAAGGCTGGCAAAGTAGGCCCAGTTATTCAGCGCCGCGGCGTTGTTGGGGTTGTACTCAAGTGCTTTTTTGTAGAGCTTCTTGCTCTTCTTGAACTCCGAGGTGTTGTCGGCCAGGGCGGTATAGGCCTCACTCTTGGCCACGGGATCCTGGGCAACCTCAATAGCCCTCTGGAATAGTTGCTCGGCCTGGAGCGAGTCGCCCTCCTCGGCAACAATGTAGGCCTTGCGTATGTAGAGTTCCGAGTCGCCGGGCAGTCGCTCAATGGCCATATCGAGGTAGTAGCGCATCGAGTCCGTGTGGCCCAGATGATCCTCAATGCTCATAACCGTCAGTAGTGGCTCTTTGGGCTCCTTGGTCTCAGGACTGCGTGCGAGCCTTTTGAATGTCTGGAGCGCCTTGTCCAGCTCACCGGCACGAATCTGGTGGTAGGCATAGCGCATCTCGACCTGCTCGTTGTGGGGGTATTTCACGTGGAGCACACCGACTATGGTGTTAATTGCAAAGAAGTTGCGACGATAGAAGGCCTCGTCCCTTACGACAAACTCGTCGTAGAGCTTAAGCTTCGTATCCACGGGCACATCGTTCAGGCGGAATATGCGCTGGATGATGTCCAGAAACTCGCTCTCCATACCTCGCGAGAAGTAGAAGTCGCTCAGCTGTAGCAGCAGTTTGAGGTTTTCGGGTGCAACCTTCAGTGCGTCACGATAGGTCACCTCGGCCAGCGAGTCACGACCAAGATTTTCGTAAATGTCGCCAAGCTCCAGGTGGCGTTCGATATTCTGGGGGTCGTTGGCAATCATCGTTTGCGCCTCCCTGATGGCCCTGCCGTGGAGTCCCACATCCAGCAGTAAGCCCCTCTTCATCTCCGCCAACGGCTCAAAGTAGCCGAGCTTGTAGTCGGCCGAGTCGAGGATGGAGATTGCCATATGGGGCATACCCGTTGTGGCATAGAGAATGGCCGCCACACGGTAGTGGTTGGGGTTTTTGGGCTCCCTGGCAATAAGCCTACGGTAGACCGTGCGGGCCTTTTCGTACTCGCCCTTCATTGTGAGCGCATAGCCGTAACCCTTCAGGAAGTCGTTGTTCAGCGAGTCACCCTGCGTTGCACGGGTGGCGTGGCTGAGGGCCTTGTCATACTGTTTCTGCTCGGCATAGTACTCGCCAATGCGGTGGTGTGCAGCAGCGTGAATAGAGTCAATCTGAAGGACCTTTTCGAGGTAGTCTATGGCTTTGTCGTCCTCTTCGAGGGCTGCATATTTCACAGCCTCGGTGTAGTAGTAGATGACCTTGAGCGAGTCGGAGTCGAAGCACTCGGGCACCACCTCACCTTGGGGTGTGGCGGTGGTGTGCTTTGCGCCACGCTGGGGCTTCTGGGCCCAACCCACGGCACAAAACATCACGAAAATAATGCTCCAAACAACTCTTTTATTCATAGTTCTCACAGTACGACGAGGGTTTCTTGTTCCCCCAACGGGGCGTATTAGACCCTCTCTACACTAAAGTACCGACTCGAATTGACTGAGGAACCTCAGGTCGTTCTCGAAGTAGAGCCTCAGGTCCTTAACGCCGAACTTCAGCATTGCGATACGCTCAACACCCATACCAAATGCGAAACCGCTATACTTGGTGCTGTCGATGCCGCTGGCCTCCAATACATTGGGGTCTACCATACCGCAGCCCAGAATCTCGAGCCAACCGGTGCCCTTGCAGACATTACATCCCTTGCCACCGCAGAGGTTGCACGAAACATCCACCTCGGCCGAAGGCTCGGTGAAGGGGAAGTAGGAGGGGCGCATACGAATCTGGGTCTGCTCGCCGAAGAACTCCTTGGCGAAGTAGAGAAGCGACTGCTTCATATCGGCGAAGGAAACATTCTCGTCGATGTAGAGGCCCTCAATCTGGTGGAAGATGCAGTGTGCGCGAGCCGAGATAGCCTCGTTGCGGAACACCCTACCGGGGCAGATTACACGGATGGGGGGCTTCTGGTGCTCCATAGTCCTCACCTGGATGGAGCTGGTGTGGGTACGCAACAGAACATCGGGATTCTTCTCAATGAAGAAGGTGTCCTGCATATCGCGTGCGGGGTGCTCGGGGGCGAAGTTCAGGGCCGAGAAAACGTGCCAGTCGTCCTCGATCTCGGGGCCATCGGCGATGGTGTAACCCAGGCGCGAGAAGATGTCGCAGATCTCGTTGCGCACCAGCGATATGGGGTGACGCGAGCCGAGGTTCTCGTTCAGAGCGGGGCGCGAAAGGTCGCCACTCGAAGCGCTTGCTGCGGGTGCCTCGTCGGCCCTCTCCTTGAGTTCTGCGATGCGCTCATTAGCACGGGTTTTTACCGCATTGATCTTCTGGCCCAAGAGGCGTTTCTCCTCTGCGGGAACGGTCTTGAACTCCTCCAATATGTCGTTGAGCTCACCTTTGCGACCGAGGATTTTCACACGGAAATCCTCAATTTCTGCCGCCGAGGCGGGCGTAAAATTTTCAATCCTGCCGAGCAGGTCGTTGATTTTGTCTATTAATGCCATAGTTTTGTAGTTAAATTAACTCACAAAGTTAGCAATAATTGGCGAGTAAGAATGCAAAAAGGTGATTTTTCTTGCCGAAAAACCACCTTTTTATCTGATGAATAGGCTTTGCCTACTGTTTGGGCGCCTTGATGAAAAGCAATGCGACGCCCGCAATGACCACCAGGAGGGGCAAAACGAACCTCTCGAAGGAGATGTAGATGTGGAAATAATCCACCACCACAAGCACCACGCCGAGCAGTGTGACCGCCCCGCCCATAATATAATTTTTCGTGCAGAGCATCCACGCTCCGATTACCACCAAGAGCATCTGCCACGAGAAAAGGGTGTTGATGACCTGTGGCCCCAGGATGTTGTAGTTGCTGCCCAGCCACACGAGTCCGCAGACTATCAGCACTACACCTGCAAAGATGTTTACTCCCCGTGGGGCGGGGTGCTTCTCTGTGGACTTAGTCTGACCGCCCTGCTCCTGATCCAAAACTTCCATAATTATGCAATTCTTTTAATTGGGTATATCAGTTTAATAGTTAAGGTGTTACTCTCGGATTTTGCCAATCTGGGCCACCAGCGCATCCCACTCCGCATCGAGCTGACGGAGTGCCTCTCTGCCTTCGGGTGTGAGGGAGTAGTATTTGCGTGGCGGGCCCTGTGGCGACTCCTGCCAGCGGTAGGTCAGAAGGCCCTGGTTTTTCTGGCGTGTGAGGATAGGGTAGAGGGTGCCCTCCACCACAATCATATCGGCCTCCTTGAGCTCGGCAATAATCTTGGGTGCATAGCTATCCTCGCGCGAGAGAATCGAGAGTATGCAGTACTCCAGGATTCCCTTGCGCATCTGTGCCTTGGTGTTGTCTACATTTATTGCCATTTCGCTAAGGTCTTTCGGGGATTATGGCCCACGCCACAAGGTAGCACAGCACGGCGGGCAGCAGGGGCAGGAAGAAGAGCACCACGGCGATGAGTCTAATGACGGTGGGGTCGGTGTCCAGAAACTCTGCCAGACCACCACACACGCCGCCAATCATCCTCTGACGGCTTCGATAGAGTTTTTTATTGTTGTTCATCACTTCCATAGTGTAAAAAAGCTCTTATTTGTTATTGTATAAAACATTTCTGTCCAGGGGGATGATGATCCACAGCACGATGTAGATCCAGAGGCTCAGGCCCCCAAACAGTAGCAGGAACATCGTGACCAGACGCAGCAGGGTGGGGTCAATGCCGGTGTACTGCGCAATGCCTCCACACACGCCACCAATGACCTTGTCGCCGGCGGTCCTCAAGAGCCTCCTGCGGGCATCCTCTCTGCCGAGATGGCCACCCTCGGGGCGGCGCAACTCACCGAACTCCTCGGGACGGCCGATGACCTCCTGCACCTTGCGGATGTGGTAGATGTCCACCAGACCGTTGGGGTCGCCCAGCCAACCGCTCAGCAGGTCGGCAATCCTCATCTCCAGGTCGCCCAACACCTCCTCGGCCGAGGAGAGCTCCACGCGCGAACGAATGTCGGCAAGGTAGGCGTCCAAAGCCCTGTAGGCACTCTCCTCAATCAGAAACGCCGTCGAGCCAATCCTCACATTCATCTTTCTTTCCACTTCTCTTGTTTTGTTTGGTTATAAAGTTTGGTTGTATAGCTGTTTTGTAATACAAATATATATAAAATTTATAGTACCTTGCAATACATAGTACCACATTTTTGAAAATTATTTTTCGGAGTGGGGGAGTGATGTGAGTCTAAATGGCTGATTACCACCGATAAACAAAAATTTGGGACAAGGTGGAGATTTCCGCAAAAAAGAGTATCTTTGTGGTCGAAATACCTTTAGATATGTACATTGCACAACAGAAACGCCGCGAGAACATCGCCGAATATATCCTCTACCTGTGGCAGTTGGAGGACCTGCTGAGGGCTCTGAGGTTCAGCCCCGAGGCTATCTACACCTCCCTTGTGGAGCCCAACGACTGCAGCGAGCAGGAGAAGCAGCAAATTTTTATGTGGTATATGAGTCTTGTGGGGCTCATCAAGGAGGAGGGCAAAGAGGAGGGTGGCCACCTTTCGCACACACTCCACCTCATATCCGATGTTGAGAACCTCCACCTGCAACTCCTCAGCCTCCCCTCGGGGGCGCACTATCGCACCGTGTGGGCACCTCTGAAGGAGGAGCTTTCTCGCTTGCGCATAGTCCTCGCACGCGACGGTGTGAGCGATATTGAGCTCTGCTTCCGTGCCCTCTACGCCACAATGCTCTACCGCATCAAGGGCGATGAGTCCAAGGCCGGAGCCATCGAAGATGTGGTGAGTCTTATCTCTCCCGCAATCGCCACTCTCGCCGATATTTATGGCAAGGTTGAGCGGGGCGAGTTTGACCTCTTTGAAAACGCATAGAACGGGTGAATTTGGCACCAAACTTCAGATAGCGAGTTCCTCACTTACCTCGAGTAAGCTGCGGACTCGCTACTTTGTTTGGTACAAAATTCCCTCCGTTCTCTGTATTTCCCCACTTTCAAGGGTGGGCTATGCCTTAAGGTCTTATAAGTCCCATAGGCCCCATCTATGCCCCCTCTCCTTAGAATGCCTGTTGCCAGATGATGCGGGTGAGGTAGAAGGCGGCGATGAGTTTTATGCCGGTGCCCAGCAGGAAGGCCGCAAAGGAGCCGAAGGCCACCTTGAAGGCTCGTGCGCTATTGGTGCCATCGTGGGTGAGCTCGCCTACAAGCGCTCCCAAGAAGGGGCCCAGCAGAATTCCCAGAGGGCCGAAAAACATACCCGCAAAGATACCAATCAGCGCTCCTCGTGAGGCCGCCTTGGAGCCTCCGAACTTCTTGGTCATAACTGCCGGCAGGAAGTTGTCCAGCAGCGTAACTCCCACAGCCACAACGGCCCACCACACAAGGTTGGTGGTAGTGAAGGCCGCACCCTGCCAAAAGCAGAGCAGGATACCAACATAGACAATTGGCACGCCGGGCAGCACGGGCACAACGCAACCTATGATTCCAATGAAGGCACAAATGAGTGCCACGATTTCCATCCAATGCATATCAAAAAAGTGTGTTTATTTTTTCCTGTTCCTATGTTACAAAGGTAGTAATTTGTGGCCATTTTCTGCCCCTTGGTGGCAAAAACCTTCGCTTGGGGTGACTTTTCTCCACTTTTTTTATACCTTTGTGGATGCGTTATGCCGGGTTGGCCATCGGAGCAAAAATGAGTATAGCCCCCACTTTGGTGTTGATACTCAGGGTGTTGCCCGACGATTGAGAGCCACAGAACAGCGTAGCACAATAGGGTTTAGAGCCAAAGAGCAGATATGGAAAAAATATCCACACACAAGAAAAACGACAAACGAGAGGGAGTATTCGACCTTGTGAAGCTTATGAGCAAGGCCGAGAAGCGCAACTTCAAGCTCTACTCCACAAGGCTCGGCAGCAACGAGGGGGCAAAGTTTTTGCTCCTGTTTGACTGTCTGGATGCGATGGAGCAGTACGACGAGGCCAAGGTGCTCGCCCTCTGCCCCTCCATCTCCAAGCAGCAGCTGCCCAACCTCAAGGCCCACCTCTACCGACAGATTCTCATCTCGCTCCGTATGCTCGGCGCACAGCACTCCATCTCTCTGGAGATTCGCGAGCAGATCGACTTTGTGAAGATTCTCTTCGACAAGGGACTCTACGGCGAGGCGCAGAAGATGCTCGAGAAGGCCGAGAAGAGGGCCAAGGAGCACGAGATGCTCTCCGCCATCCTCGACATTGTGGAGCTCAAGCGACAACTCAAGGTCCTCAGCTACTCGAGCGAGATGACCCAGGCTGCCGACATCACCGCCAAGGCGGCGAGTGTCATCTCCGAGCACCTGAGCAATATCGCCAGCCTCTCACGCCTTGCGGTGCAGTGCTATGCTCTCCACCAGAACCTCGGCTTTGCACGCTCACAGAAGGATATCGACCGCCTGAACAGCTACTTCATTCCCAAAATTGAGGCTTTCGAGGGCAAGGAGATGAACTTTACGGAGCGCTTCTACTACTATCAGGCCAAGGCGTGGTACTACTACATCTGCCACAAGACGGGCCTTTCCTATCGCTACGCCCTCAAGTGGGTGGCCCACTTCAACGCCAACCCCGAGATGAAGGAGGTTATGTATGACAGTTATATGCGTGGCTACTCCCAGGTGTTGGACGGTATGTTCCTGATGCACAAGTACTCCGCCTTCAACCGCACCCTTGAGGAGTTTATGCACGAGAGCCAGAGCGTCGGTCAGCTCAACGACAACGCACAGATGATCTCCCAGGGTATCCTCTTCACCGGTCAGCTCAACAAGTGTCTGATGGCGGGTACCTATAAGGATGGTCTGTGGATTGCCAAGAATATCGACTCCTACCTGAAGAGGTATGGCGACAGGCTCACCCTCCACGAGAAGATGCCCCTCTACTTCAAGGTGGCAAGCCTCTACTTCGGCGACGGCAACTACACCAAGTGTATCGAGAACCTTTCGTACATCATCGCCGTCAAGGACCACAACATACGCCGCGACTTGCAGTGCTATGCCCGAATGTTGAACCTTATGGCCCTCTACGATGCGGGCCTGGACTTCAACATCGACTACCAGATACGCTCGGTCTACTCGTTCATTGTGAAGATGAAGGATATGACCGAGATGAAGTCCGAGATATTCTCCTTCTTCAAGAGCATAGGCTCGGTCAATGCCATAGACCTCAAAAAGGAGTTCAAGAACCTCTACGAAAGGCTCAAACCCTATGAGAATCACCCCTATGAGCGTCGTACCTTCTACTACCTCGACCTGCTCTCCTGGCTCGAGAGTAAGATTACGGGCAGGAGTCTGGGCGAGATCGTCAGGAGCCGCTTTGAGGCATCACAAGAGAGAGAAAACAACAAAAGACACAACAACGCATAAATGGCAACATCAGCAATCCGAAACATCGAGAGTGACGCCGATTTTGAGAATAAAATCCGCCCACAAGAGCTCGACAACTTCCACGGACAACAGAAAATCGTGGACAACCTCCGCATCTTCATAAAGGCCGCCCTGATGAGGGGTGAGTCGCTCGACCACGTGCTCTTCCACGGCCCTCCGGGACTTGGTAAGACCACCCTGGCAAACATTGTGGCCAACGAGATGGGCTCCTCGCTGAAGGTGACCAGCGGCCCTGTGCTGGACAAGCCGGGCGACCTGGCAGGCCTTCTGACGAACCTCTCGGAGGGAGATGTGCTCTTTATTGATGAGATTCACCGCCTGAGCCCCATCGTGGAGGAGTACCTCTACTCGGCAATGGAGGACTACAAAATAGACATCGTGCTCGACAAGGGCCCCTCGGCTCGCTCGATACAGATTGAGCTTGCACCCTTCACCCTCATTGGTGCCACCACCCGTAGCGGCCTTCTGACCTCGCCTCTGAGGGCCCGCTTTGGTATCACCTGCCACCTGCAGTACTACGACACAGATGTGCTGAGCGGCATTGTGAAGCGCTCGGCCGGCATCCTCGGCGTGAAGATTGACGACCAGGCGGCCCACGAGGTGGCTCTCAGGAGTCGTGGCACACCCCGTATTGCCAACTCGCTGCTGCGCCGTGTGAGGGACTTTGCTATGGTCGAGGGCGACGGCAAGATAAACCTGGCCATCACCCGCCGAGCACTCGAGGCGCTGAACATCGACTCCCGAGGCCTCGACGAGATGGACAACAAGATTCTTCGCACGATTATTGAGAAGTTTGGCGGAGGCCCCGTGGGTGTGAACACCATCGCCACCTCCGTGAGCGAGGAGGCCGGAACTATTGAGGAGGTATACGAACCCTTCCTCATAAAAGAAGGCTTTCTCAAGCGCACACCCCGCGGTAGGGAGGCCACCGACCTGGCCTACACCCACCTCGGCTACACCAAAAATCCCGACGACACGACACTTTTCTAACCAGAGAGTGTGTGAAAAAAACAAAAAACACAAACAAGCCCCCGCAGAAACGGGGGCTTGTATTATTCTTAGTATGCTCCGACCGTCGAAGCATTTTTGACATCTATGTTGAATGGTAGTTTATAGGACACCTTTACTGGCTCGCCGTTGCTACGCAATCCGGGTGTCCATCGTGGGGCGTTTTGCAACACCTGAACGCCCATTTTTGCCATCTCTATGTTGTCTGTTGATTCAATAGTCACCTGCTCCACCGAACCATCCAACCCGACAACGAAACTCAAAACTGTCTTTGTGCTTGAAATATCTATACCTAACTGCAATAATTTACTAATCTCACTTGAGAACCAACTCCTGAACCTATTGATATCACCACCCTGGAAAGTTGGAGGTGTAGCTAACCCTTCGACCAAATCATCCTCTTTAGTAGAAAGCATTGCGGCACCGCTCTGACCGTTAACGATTCGTCGGAATGTTCCCTTCTCGAGGCACTCGGTAAAGGTTTGTGTGTCGTAGGCCTCCCAAATAACGTGGTCAGTCACATAGACAACTCCATCCTTGATGCCGAAAAATACATCTTGGGGCAGCCCCTCTACAACAAACACAATCTGGTATTGGTACATAACCACTTGCATAAACTTGTTTTGAGGAGAGTTTCCGCTTTGCTTTTTGGGATCGACCACCGAAGCCTCGCCGTTGGCATATACCCACCTCACCTTACCCTTGTCGGTGTAGATGTAGTCGGCAAAGATATTTGTCGGCTCGGAGTAACCCTCAAACTTCACGGGCGTCTGAAAATCCAAGGCCCTAATGAAATCGGCCTGGGTTTTGATATTGTCCCACTCCACCCCCTCGCGCTTGCTAGCCGCAAAGAAATAGAGATGATAGTAGTTCTCGTTCTTCTTGAAACCACCCTTTCGAGAAAGCTGCTTCACCGCCTCAATAGCCTCCTGCTCATAGGTGGCAAAATCTACATTGGGGAGCATTAGTTGTTGGGCGTGCGAGACGGCACTGCCTAAAATTAACGCTGCGGCAATCCACGCAAGGTGTTGAAAAATTTTCATTTTGGTCTAAAATATGAGGTTGCAAAAGCAAGATTTCTATCACAAAGATAGAATATATGCCCAGAAAAACAATTGACAATTTTGGACTAAAAATAAAAAAAACATCTCAAATGACCCCTATCCCGAGAAAAATACCTATCTTGTGATGTTTTTGGGAATATTAACAACAAGTATTACATAAAAAACAAAAAGACTATGAATCAGAAAAAACAAAATTACACATTGCCTATCTTGGTGATGATTCTGCTGTTTGGTATGATTTCGTTCGTTACCAACCTCGCATCGCCTATGGGTGATGTGCTCAAAAACCAGTTCAATGTAGCCAACTGGATGGGTACTCTCGGCGTGTTCGCCAACTTCATTGCATACGCTTGTATGGGTATTCCCGCAGGTAATATGCTGCAGAAAAAGGGTTACAAATTCACTGCACTTGCTGCTGTAATTGTGGGCTTTGTGGGCGTAGGTATCCAGACCATCGCAGGCCTGCTGGAGGGTAACCTCGCATTCGGCATCTACCTCCTCGGTGCATTCGTTGCCGGCTTCTCGATGTGTATGCTCAACATTGTTGTTAACCCTATGCTGAACAAGCTCGGTGGTGGTGGCAACAAGGGCAACCAGCTCATCCAGATTGGTGGCTCGTTCAACTCGCTGATGGGTACTGCCGTTATCTTCCTTACAGGTGTATTCGTTCCCAGCATTGTGGACGCCAAGATCAGCCAGGTATTCCCCTTGATGTTCATCGCTCTGGCCATCTTTGCTCTGGCATTTGTGGTTATCTCGCTCACCAAGATTCCCGAGAATGAGCCCCAGAAGGTCGTTGAGGGCGAGAAATCCAAATATGGTCCTATGTCGTTCCGCCACTTTGTCCTGGGCGCTATCGCTATCTTCATCTATGTAGGTGTTGAGGTTGGTATCCCCAATGTGCTTCAGAAATGGCTGCAGAATGGTGGTCTGAATGTCGAGAAGGGCGCTGAGGCTATTGCAAGTACCGTGACCGCAACCTACTGGTTGTTGATGTTGGTGGGCCGCCTTGTGGGTGCCTCCATCGGTAGCAAAGTGTCGGCCAAGAGTATGCTCTCGGCTGTATCGATCATCGGTCTTATCTTCGTTGGTGGCGCCATCTTCCTCGATCCCGCAACCTCGGTTAATCTCCCCGTATTCAAGGGCACCGAGGGCTTCGGTCTGGCACAGGTTCCCGTCAATGCAGCCCTGTTGGTACTCTGCGGTCTTTGCACCTCGGTAATGTGGGGTGGCATCTTCAACCTTGCAGTTGAGGGCCTCGGCAAGTACACCGAGAAGGCTTCGGGTATCTTTATGGCTCTGGTTTGCGGTGGTGGTATCCTCCCCCTCTTGCAGAACGCAATCGTCGATATGTCGGGCAGCTACCTTGCAAGCTACTGGGTGATCGTTGCCGGTCTTGCCTTCCTGCTCTTCTACGCACTCGTGGGTAGCAAGAATGTAAACAAAAACATCCCCACCGAGTAATCGGCTCGTGGGTTGAGGCATAAACAAGAAGGCCGTGAGCGACTGCTCACGGCCTTCTTTGTGTTTGGTGTTTTTATACATTATTACTTTATGCGTTTGCAGAGCAGATAGGTGCCGCCTGCAAGGGCGATGATAAGGAGCATTGCCACAATCCAGCCGTAGTCCCAATCGAGGAAAGGCATCTTCTTGAAGTTCATACCGTAGATACTCGCCACCAGGGTTGCGGGAAGGAATACGACCGATGCGAGGGCCAGAATCTTTGAGGAGTTGTTCTGCTCGATGGTGATCAGACCCAGCGCCGTATCTTGCAGATAGTCAAGACGCTCAAAGCTGAAGTCGGCGTGCGAAATCAGTGAGTTCACATCCCTCATCATAAGCTGCAGACGGGGGTAGATATCGTTCGGGAATCGCTCGCTTCGCTGGATGCCCGAGAGGATACGCTGACGGTCGAAGATGTTCTCACGAATCAACATCGTCTGCTCCTGCAACAGGTTGATGCGGGTGATGTCGCGCTTGTCGACCTCGCCATCCACCGAGATCTCCTTGCTGAGCGAGGCAATCTGCTTGGCCACATTCTCCACAAGGTCCGCGTCCGCGTCGATTCTCACCTCCAGAATGGAGATCAGAAGGTGGTAACCTGTGTTATATGCGCGCGCATTCATCTGAAGCCTCTTGGCCGCCTCGTTGAAGGTGCGGAACTCGGCGTTGCGGGTGGTGATGAGCACACCCTCACTCACGATGAACGACACGGGCTCGACGGTGAACAGACCATCGGGCTGCGGCACAAAGAAGTTGGTATTGGAGAAGATGGCGTTCTCCGTCTCGGAGTACTTCGAGGTGGACTCAATCTCCTCTATCTGCTGACGGGTCAAGAGGTTGAGTTCCATAAAATTCTCGACTGCCTTACGCTCCTGGATGGTGGGCGAGAGCAGGTCGATCCACAAGATATCGTCGTAGCCGAGTTCATCGAAGAGTTTGATGTCGGCTTCGCGTACGATTTTGTTGTATTGTTTGAGGTAAATTGTAATCATTTTCGCGGGCTGTTCGGATTTAGAGGTGACCGTGTTTTCCTTAAATTGTCCGAATGGACAGCCGTCAGTAGGGCGTCTTACGCCCCCTGCGGCTCCTTATTTCAGTCAGCCCGGGTTGGCGTGGGAGGTCGCTTTTTTGAGCTTTTTCCAGAAGGCCTCCAATGCCGTATGTTTTTTAGCGTCAAACAGATAGTCTACAGTGGTGGTGAGATAATTATAGTCCTCCACACGGGGGCACTCGGCCTGCGAGAGCAGTGCCTCATATATGCGCTCCACGCCGGTGGTGAGTCCGCGTTCAATGGCGTCCAGCACCTCGGGCTCGACACCCTCACGGGCAACTATGATGCCATAGACGGGCGCATCGGGCGTAATGCCCCACTCGTCGGCAAGGCTCACCGAGCCACCCTTCTCGGCAGAGGCCACGCAGAAGTCGGTCACAATCTTGACCCCCTCAATGGTGCGTGCAACATCCGCCGCGAGGAGCGCCACATCGGCGCGACCCTCACGAAGAGCATCTACTATTTCGTTCTGTGGAAGAAGTGCGACCTCGGCCGTTATCTCCTTAGCCGAGCGCAAGCCATAGACCAATGGCACTGCGCTGAGTGTCGCAGGGGCTGCAATTTTTACTGACAGGGACATCATCCATCTCCATTTTTGCCATTAGTTCAACTTGTATTATCTCTCTGTCGGGGCGCTTCTACACCCCTAACAGCCTACAAAAATAGAAATAAAAGTTGAAAGTTGAAAGTTGAAAGTGGAAAATTGAAAATTTTGTGGTGTGCATAGGTGGTGGGTGATGAGGCGCAATGGGCTAATAGTCAGATGTTTGGTGGGGGTTGTGGGGTGAAAATTTGAGAAAGGGCCGAAGGGGCCAAAAGGGCT
>JAGBYS010000073.1 GCA_017628675.1 Tidjanibacter sp. | reverse complement strand
CTTTTGTTTTCTTGTATGTTAGGGGGTGCGTTGTGTGGGGTGGGCTACTTGTTCCCGAGGATGGATTGGTATTTTGCGGGGTTTAGCAGCAGGTTGAGTGCGGCCTCGAACTCCTGGTCGCCGTGGGTGTTGATCACCCTGAAGAAGGCGGTGGTACCCCAGAGTTTGCGTGCAATGGAGGCTTTGATGTTGGTGGCCAGCTGCTCGCGACTCTCCTCCATACCCTTCTCGGTGGGCTCAATTCCCTGCTCGCGCATAGCCTCAATGAGTGAGTCCAACACTTCGGGAGTGACGGTGTAGCCGCTATTGAACTGCTCAAAGGTGGGGTAGAGCAGGGGCCAACTCTCGAGGTTGTCGATGAAGATGGTGTTCACAAAGTCGCTGTAGGCCAACGAGTGGATGACCTTGTTGGCGTAGGTGTAGTCCTTTGTGAGGTCGTAGTCGATGTAGATGTCGGGAGTTATGCCGCCACCTCCCGTCACGGTACGACCATTGACGAGTGTCTTGTACTTGGGTGCCACGGCCAGCAGCGAGTCGCGATACTCGGCCTTGAGCATACGCTCCGTGTGGTCGAAGTAGTACTCGGTGCTCTTGCCCTTCTCGAAGGGGCGCTGTATGCAACGGCCACTGGGGGTGTAGTAGTGGCTCGTTGTGATTCTCACGGCCGACCCGTCATCGAGAAATATCTGCTTCTGCACCAATCCTTTGCCGAAGGTCTGACGGCCCACGATGACTGCACGGTCGTAGTCCTGGAGTGCGCCCGAGACGAGCTCACTTGCCGAGGCCGACGAACCATCGACGAGTATGACCAGGGGCCCCGAGGTGTAGGTGCCCTTGCCTTTGGAGTAGTGATTATAGGGCGCCTCGGTGCGGCCCGAGGTTGTGGTTATGAGCGATTTTTTTGGCAGGAAGAAGCCCGCCATTTCGATAGCCTCCGTCAGCAGACCGCCGCCATTGCCACGCAGATCGAGGATGAGTCCGTTTATAGGGCCCAGACTCTGGTATCCCTGGCGCAGCTCCTCCATCGTCTGCTCGGCAAAACGATTGACCTTGAGGTAGCCTATATTATAAAAGGTATAGGCCGCATCGAGGGTTTCAATGGGGATGGCTGCACGCTTGAGCGTCACCTCCTCCACACTCTTCCCTCCGCGCTTGATGACTCCGAGCCTTAGGCGTGAGCCAACCTCACCCCTTACCAGCTCACCCACCCGCTCGTGGGTTAAGCCTACGACTGTTTGCCCCTCGATGCTCACAATCCTGTCGCCCGCCTTGAGGGCGGCCTTTTGTGCGGGAGAGTCTTTGTAGGTGGAGATGACAGTGACGGTATCCCTCACGATGCCGAACTCCACACCGATACCTCCAAAGGAGCCTTCGGTCATCTCCATCTCGGCCTTTATCTGCTCGGCTGTTGCATAGGTGGAGTGGGGGTCGAGGCTTGCCAGAACGGCCTTTATGGCCTCCTCCACGGCAGCCTCACCATCTAGCTGGTCCACATAGAGCGAGCTGAGATAGTAGTAGAACGAGGAGAACTTGCCGAGGTCTTTTGCAGGGTCTTGGGCACGCAGTGGGGTGGTGAGAATCGCAATCGCCCCCACCACCATCACCACTATTTTCCCAATCCCACTCAATTTTTAGCCCTCAGCTATTTATTAATTGTCAATTAGTTGAAGTAATCTGCCAACTTGTCGAAGGCCACCTTCTCTTGTGTACCCTCGAGCATATTCTTGACGGTTGCTACACCCTCGGCTGCCTCGCTCTCGCCCACGATAACAACGAAGGGAATACCCCTTTTATTGGCATACTCCATCTGTTTTTTCATCTTGGCGCTGTCGGGGTAGATTTCGCTTGCCACACCCGCCTTGCGCAGAGCCTTCAGCAGCGTGAGCGACACTTTGCGCTCCTGGCCGCCGAAGTTGATGAAGATAACCTTGGTGGTGAGCTGAGCCTCCTCGGGGAAGAGTCCGAGGCCCAACATCACATCGTAGATGCGGTCGGCACCGAAGGAGATACCTACACCGCTTGTGTCGGGAAGACCGAAGATGCCGGTCAAATCATCATACCTACCACCGCCACAGATGCTGCCAATCTGATAGTCCTTGGCCTTAACCTCGAAGATGGCGCCTGTGTAGTAGTTCAAACCGCGTGCCAAGGAGAGGTCGAGTTCCACCTCGAGCGAGGTGCCCTGCTCGGCCAGCAGACCGAAGAGCTCCTCCATCTCCTCCACGCCCTTCAGACCTGTGGGGCTCTCGGCAAGAATGGTGCGCAGAGTCGAGAGTTTCTCGAGAGTGGTGCCCTCGAGTACGAGGATAGGCTTCAGGCGCTCGATAGCCTCCTGCTCAATACCCCTCTCGAGGAGCTCTTTCTCCACATTCTCAAGACCTATTTTGTCCAGCTTGTCGATGGCCACGGTGATGTCTATCATCTTGTCGGCGTGGCCGATAGCCTCGGCAATACCGAAGAGAATCTTGCGGTTGTTGAGTTTCAAAACTACATTGATGCCGAGTTTGGAGAATACCGTCTCGACAATCTCCACCAACTCTGCCTCGAGGATGAGCGAGCGGCTACCGATGGCGTCCACATCACACTGGTAGAACTCTCTGTAGCGACCCTTCTGTGGGCGGTCGGCCCTCCATACGGGCTGCACCTGATAGCGCTTGAAGGGGAAAGCAATCTCTGCTTGGTGCTGCACCACGAACCTTGCGAAGGGGACGGTCAGGTCGTAGCGAAGTCCCTTCTCGCAAATCTTGGTGGCGAGTGCTGCCGAGGAGCCCTCGAGCTGCTCGGGTGTCACCTTGTCCATAAAGTCGCCCGAGTTGAGAATCTTGAAGAGGAGTTTGTCGCCCTCCTCGCCATACT
>JAGBYS010000072.1 GCA_017628675.1 Tidjanibacter sp. | reverse complement strand
TGCATCATAGGCGAGGTGAGGCCTGCGTTCTCGAAGATGTTGCCAACGAACTCGATCTCGCTACCCTCCTTGTGGAGATCCTCATAGCGGCCCACATAGCTACCCTCCAGCGAGAGCATCATCTCCTGCCAGCCGAGAGTGCTTGCCAAGTCGAAGCTCAGGTCCACACCGCCCATAAGTGAGCCTGCGTGGTTCAGAACGGCCAGGCGAGGACGGCCCGCAAAGGCCTTCATCGTGAGGTTATCGGTGATTTTCAAGGTAGTCCTCAGACCCTGGGTTGCGGAGTTTACGCCCAGCTGACGGTCCTCGAAGCTGCGGTATACAAGACCGCTACCAAACTGCTCGAAGAAGTCACCGGCGGTAACCTCAAACCTGTCGCCACGGTAGCTCACAAAGAGCTGCGAGAGTGCGAAGGTGGGGTCGGTGGCACCCGCATTGCGGATGTCGTCGTAGCCAATCAGCGCGGGCAGGTACATATCGCCCTGCAGACCTGCGCTCCAACGGCCGTTGGTGTAGCTCACCTTCAGGTAGTCGTTCGAGCCGAAGGGGGCCTGACGGCTGCCCAGAACGGCGTCGTCGAGATAGTAGATGGAGTTGGACTCCAGCGCACCTGTCACGGTGCCGCCTGCCAGAGGAATCTGTGCGCTTGCGGTGGCCAGTGAGCCGAGTGCAAGCAGAGAAATAATCAGTCGCTTCATCGTTTTACTATATTGAGTTTTTCTTTATGTATTTTCTGTTTTGTCGTTGCTTCGGGGGAGGGTAGGATTAGTTGCGACCTGCCTTGCGACGGATGTCAAACCACTCCTCGGCCCTCTGCTTGCTGCTCATATACTGCTGACCCTCAACCATCTTGTACTCCTTGGCGGGGGTGAAGGCTGCGCGGCTTGCAGGACGAGCGGGGGTCTTAATCTCCTGCTGGCTCTCCAGACGCTCTTTCTCCACGGTGCCCCTGTTTCTCTTGCTTACCACCTTGGCGGGAGCAGCAGAGGAGGTGTTGCGGGTGAGGGTTATCTCGGAGATAACCTTGAGGCTCATCGAGTACTGACCGCCACCGTAGTAGAGTGCAGCGTTGGGGTAGTAGCTGATGCCGCTGTAAACAAGGGGTTTCACGGTGATGGTGTTGCCATCCTCGGAGATCTCCACGGGGAAGTGACCATTCACGGCGTTGCCCCACTGGTCGCCCATATAGCTTACGGGAACGCTGTTGATGGGGTCAAAAGCGATGAAGTGCGACTCGTAGATGGCACCATAGGAGGTATACCAGCTTGCCATGGGAGTGAAGTAGTTCACATTGAAGGGTGCGGTGACGGTGCCGTCGGCTGCAACCTCCAGGAACCACTTGGGACCGAAGTCGTAGATGGGCATCTCGCTGGTGTAGCCGTTGTAGTTTTCAGCAACGAAGAGGCTGTAGGGATCGGCATACTCCAGATAGGGAACAATGTCGCCACCGAAGTCAAAACCATTCATAAGGATGCGGTTCTGAGCGCGGGTGTTGTCGTTGAAGGTCTTGGCTGCGGCCTTGAACTCCTGGTAGTAGGCGGCTGCATCCTCGCGGCTGATGCCGTGACGCTCGAAGGTCTGGTAATCCTTCTCATAGAGCTCCTCGGGATAGCTAAAGTCGCCGATCGTCACCTGGCTGGTGTGGGTCTCGGTGAACTGGTCATACTCCTCGGTCTCCTCGTTGTAGAGGCCATAACCTACGGTGGCGCTTGCGGTCCACTCGCCCTTGAGGCTCTCGAACAGCTCGCTCTCAACCCTCTCTGCGGCGGGCTCCAGGAGCGACTGTGCGATGACAGCATCGGAGTAGGTCTCGGTGCCCTCTTCGTTGGCAATCATAGCGGCCAGATAGGTCTTCTCGTTGGGGCGCGAGGTGTAGGTGATGGTCAGACCCTCGTCGGAGTTGATCTGCAGAAGCTCAACGGTCGAGAAGGGGATGCCGTAGAGATCCAGAAGCTCCTGTGCGTTCTTGCGCTCGCGGAGCCACTCTTTCTCGTAGTTGGCAATCGAGCAACCCGAGGTTGCGTCCTTGGTGGGACACTTGATGTTGAAGGCGATCTCGAAGGGCGAGGTTGCCTCCAGAGCGGTTACCTCCAGCTTGGGTGCGGGCTTGGTGGGCTGGGGCAGGTAGAACTCGAAGGACTTGCATACCTGCTCGTTGCCATCCAGATAGCCGTCGCCGTCGACATCGCCACGCATACCTACAACATAAACCCAGAATTTCGACTCACGGGGAACATTGGTGAGGAACTCGCTGATGGCGGTCTGGAACTGACCCTGCAGACCATACTCGCTATCGTAGGGATCAATTTGTCTTGCAAAGCCCTCGAAGGAGGCAATCATAGAGGTTGCAAACCACTGGAAGTGCTCGGGCTGGATGCGCGAGATTACGGTGTTGTACTCGAGCTCGCTCAGTACCATCACCGAAACAAGGTCAATGGACTTGTCGGCCGAAACCCTGATGAGTGCATCTGCGGGATCGGTGATAATCTTCACATCGATGAGGTCCTCGGGCAGGGGCTCGGGCTCCTGTACCTGAACCATCATATGCTGATAGAAGCCGGTCCAATAGGGGGCCTCGTCGAGCTTCTGGCCGGGGTTCTTGGCCTGGTCGAGCTGGTAGGTGTCGTAGTCACACATAGGACGGTAGTAGCCCAGAGGCCAACCCGAATCGGGCAACTCGCCACGGCGGAACTCGCCCAGCAGGAATACCTGAGGCTGACCGGGAACGAGCACCTCGAAGTAGTTGTATACAGAGTTTTCCTGCTCGTCGTATACATAGCTGTGCTCCTCGTCGACGATGATCGAACGGCTCTCGTTGAAGATGTTCATACCACCCCAAGCGGTGTCGTGGGTATTCATCAAACTTGCGTCGGTGGCCTTGTTGTTCATACTGTACATATAGAGGTCCGAGGTGATCCACTTGATCATATGGTTCTGCTCCTTCACTTTGGGGTCAACCCTCACATCCACGGTGAAGCCGCGGTAGTGAATATCGCGAACGGTCACATCCTGAGCAAAGTCGGTAGTCTTGATACCATTGACGGTTATGAGCTCCTCCATATACTCCTCAATCACGGCAATCTCGCCTGCGATGTAGACCACATAGTCGGTGTTGGGTGAGAGAGCAGTAACGGTGAGTAGGTTGTTGCCCGACTCGAGAGCCATATTTTTGCCGGTGGCAAAGATGCGCTGAATGGAGGGTGCCTCATCTTTCTCGGCATTCTCGGCGGTGCTAACCACATAGGCGATGCGCGAAACATTCTCGGCGTAGAGTTTAATCTCGGCGGTGGTGGCATCCACAGCACCTACCTTGGCGGTCAGCACGGGGATGATGGGCTCGGCTACGGTCTTGAACTTGAACTCCTTAACCTCGCTCCACACCTTGTCGGCCGAGATACGGCCTGCCCAGTAGGTCACATAGTTGGTCTCGGCGGTAAGACCACGGAGAGTCACCTGAGTTAAGCCCTCTTTCTCGAGGGCAACCATAGTACCCTGAGCGAAGATCTCCTCAACGGTGGGGGCAGTCATCTCGCCCTCGACGGGTTTGATGATGTAGCTCACAACATTGAGCACCTCGGCTTTAACCGAAACGGTGGCTGCGGTAATGTCTGCACCCACG